>CAZDSB010000546.1:0-2841 GCA_964507515.1 uncultured Myxococcaceae bacterium | reverse complement strand
CCGGTGCATCCAGGCCTTCTCGTCCCCGCCGAAGGCCTTCACCTGGCCCATCACGAACGGCGTCTGGAAGGGCTGGATGCTCGAGTTCACGATCTCCGCCAGCTGGTGCGCCCGGGCCCGGAGCCACGGGTCGCTGGGCAGGAGCGGAGGCGAGGGGAAGCGGTGGTCGATGAAGTCGATGATCGCGAGGCTCTGGGCGAGCCGGCGAATGGCGCCGCCCTCGTGCCACTCGAGGATCGGCACGGACTCGAGGAGGTTGAGCTTCCGGAAGAGGTCTTGGTGCTGCTCCCCCTTGAGGAGATGGACCGGCTGGTACTCGTAGGTCGCGCCCTTCAGCGCGAGCGCGATCCGGACCCGCCAGGTACACCCGCTGCGCCAGTAGCCATAGAGCTTCATCGCGCCGCCCTCACGGTCTGCGAGATGCGCCCGAAGAGGCTCGTCCCTGCCGTGTCGAAGGTCTCGATCTCGATCCGGTCGCCCACGCTCATGAAGGGAGTGGACGGCTTGCCCTGCTCGATGGTCTCGATCATCCGCCGCTCGGCGAGGCAGCTGATTCCCCGGGCGCGGTCCGCGTTGCTGACCGTGCCGCTGCCGAGGAGCGTGCCAGCGGTGAAGGCGCGGGTCCTCGCCACGTGCTCCAGCAGCTGGAAGAAGGAGAAGTGCATCTCCGGACCGGCGTCCGTCTCGCCCACGACCTTGCCGTTGAGCGTGGAGCGGACGCGGACCTGCGCCCGGCCGTCCCGCCATGCCGGCCCGAGCTCGTCGGGCGTGACCGCGAACGGGCCGAAGGCGGTGGCCGGCTTGCTCTGGAAGAAGCCGAAGCCCTTCGCCAGCTCGGGAGGGATGAGGTTCCTGAGGCTCACGTCGTTGCACTGGGTGACCAGGCGCACGTACCGGCCAGCCTCGGCGGCCTTCGTTCCCATCGGCACGTCACCGAGCACCACGACGATCTCGGACTCGAAGTCCATTCCCCAGCCGGGGTCCGGCAAGACGAGATCTTCGGTCGGGCCAAGGAGCACCCCCGAGCCGCCCTGGTAGACGAGCGGGTCCGTCTCCAGCGTGGGCGGCGGCTCGGCGCCGCGCGCCTTCCGCACCAGCCGCACGTGGTTGAGGTATGCCGAGCCGTCCACCCACTCGTAGGCCCGCGGCAGCGGTGCATGCAGCTGGTGGACGTCGAGCGGCTCGCCCTCGAGCTTTCCCCCATCCAGGCGCTCGGAGAGCGCGCGCAGGCCGGTCTCGGTGGCGTCCCATGCGTCGAGGGCTGCCTGCAGCGTGCGCGCCACGTCGTGGGCTCTGGCGAACGCAGCACCGTCGCGCCGGATCACCACCAGCGCACCGTCCCGGGTTCCGTCTCGCAGGGTCGCCAGCTTCATGGGGTGGCCCCGGGCTTTTGTCCGTCGAGGTGCAGGGTGTCAAGGCACATCGCTTCCCCGAGCGCGCGGCGCAGGGTGAGCGCGTCATGCACCGCATGACCGCCGATGTCGTTGTTGAAGAACACGTACGCGTCCATGCCGCGGCGGCGGGCGCGGAGGAGGTCGGCAGCGACCGGGTCCAGCGCGCGCGGGCCGTAGCGTCCGCCGTACTTTGCCCCGGCGCCATGGAAGCGCAGGTAGCGAAACCCGCCGGTCAGCCGCGGTGGCGGAAGCGGGACGAGATCGTGCTCGCAGAAGGCGACGCCGTGCGCGTCGAGCACCGCGCAGGTCTCGTCCAGGTACCAGCTGGGCTCCCGGAACTCGACGGCGTACCGGACGCCGCCCGGGAGCGCGCTCAGGAAGTCATCGAGCCGGGGCAGGGCGTCGACGTCGAAGCGCGGGGGAAGCTGCCAGAGCACCACGTCCAGCTTCGGCCGGAGCGGCGCGAGCGGGGCGAAGAACCGCTCCAGCGCCTGCGCAGGCTCCTTCAGCTTCTTCATGTGGGTGATGTACCGGCTGCCCTTGGCGGCGAACACGAAGCCGGGCGGGGTGATCTGGAGCCAGCGCCTGGTCGCGGCCGCGGTGGTGAGCCGGTAGAAGGTGGTGTTGAGCTCGAGCGTTCCGAACACGCTCGCGTACCGCGGCAGCCAGCGCGCGGTGCCGAGGCCGTCCGGGTACAGCACGTTCCGCCAGTGGCGGTAGAGGTATCCGCTGGTGCCGACGAGGACGCGCGCCATGAGTGCCTGGGTACGGTAGGCACGGCAGTCTCCGGATGTGTCCGGCCAAGAGCACTGCCGCCGTCCATCCGCTGTCGCCTGGTTGCCGCTCCGCACTCCCGGGCCGACCCTCTCCTCGCTCGGGAGGAGGCGGGGAGGATGGGGTGGGCGGCACGGGCGGGGTGGGCCGTCGTCGGGCTCGGCGTCGCCGGGTGCGGCGGGGCGAGCGGAGGCTCGGCGCGCGCGGTTCAGCCGGCGCCGGTGACGCTTGCTGGCAGCTGCACGGTGGACTGCGTCCGCATCGAGGTGGAGCAGGGCGTGCTGGGCGGTTTCTCCGGCGAGAGTCCCTGCAGCTACTCCGGCCGCTTCGTCTCGGTCTGGCGCGCCACCTACGAGCAGCGGTGGGGAGGGGTGGCGCTCGAGGCCTGGACGGTCCGGATCCGCGAGGGGGAGCGGCTGGACACGCTCGGGCACGGCGGGCTGACCTGGTACGGCGACAGGCTCATCGAGCTCAGCCAGGTCCACTTCGAGCTCCTGCCGCACGAGCTGCACCATGCGGCGCAAGGCGAGACGTCCAGTGACCATCACGGCTGGTGCGCGGACTTCGTGCCGTGGGAGATCCTGGACCCGTACTACGAGGCGGTAGTGCAGACATGCGAGGAGGCGGTCGTCAACGCGCTGGTCGCGAACGAGGACATGACCGGCCGCGACGG
>CAZDSB010000545.1:0-9963 GCA_964507515.1 uncultured Myxococcaceae bacterium | reverse complement strand
CCGGAGCCGGTGAACGTGGCGCTCGCCCGGGCCCGTGCCGAGCACAAGCCGGTGATGATCGACTTCTTCGCGGAGTGGTGCGCGGCCTGCAAGGAGCTCGACCGCGAGACCTACGTCGCGCCGTCGGTGGTCGAGGAGGCGTCGCGCTTCGTCCGGATCAAAGCGGATGGCACCAACTCCACTGATCCCATGGACGTGCTCTACCAGCGGTTCGGCGTCAACGGCCTTCCCACCGTGGCTTTCGTGTCGTCGGAGGGAAAGGTCCTGGATGACCCCCGGGTGACCGGTTTCCTCGGACCGGAGAAGTTCACCGAGACGCTCCGCCAGGTGCGGTGAGTCGCGTCTCCGGCGACTCCGCACGCCTCCCCTTCAGCCACCCTTTCGCTCGCTTCCCGGGGGAGGAGGCAGGCGCATAGACTCGCCGCCGCGGGGGACGGCAGCCGGACGGGCTGCGGTCCACGAGGCGGGGGTCCGAGCGGCGATGGCGGTCTCGCACGAGAGGGCAGTCACCCCGGTCCAGGGCCCGGGCGTGCGGGGGGGCAGCGCCGAGCCGCGCCGTGTCCTGGTCGTCGAGCCGCAGGCGTCCACCCGCGGCCTGCTCCAGTTCGGGCTCGTCCGGGCCGGCTTCCAGGTGACGTCGGTCCGCAGCGCCGAGGAGGCCGAGCGGACGCTGCGCCAGGGGCCGCTGCCGGGACTGGTGCTCAGCGAGACACGGCTCCCCGGGCTCGACGGGGTCACCTTCTGTGCGCGGCTCCGCCGCTCCGCGATGGTTCAGGCGCCGGTGCTGCTCCTCGGCACGCAGCCGTCCCCGGCCGCCGTCAGCCAGGCGCTCGCCGCGGGCGCGGACGACGTCCTCGCCAAGCCGCTTTTCGTCGGAGATCTGGTCTGCCTCGCGCGGCTCGAGTCGTCCCGCGTCCCGGGCAGGCCCACCCTCGTCGCCTCGACCCGCGAGGTCCCGGTGGCGGCCGCGCTCCGGGCCCTGCTGGCCGGGACGCGAAGCGGCAGGCTCGTGCTCGGCACCAGCGCCGAGCTGCTCTTCAAGGCGGGCAAGGTGGTGTCCGCGCAGATCCGGAGCGTCCAGGGCGAGCGCGCTTTCCGGCGGATGCTCTTCCTCGGGGAGGGCGCGTACGCGGTTCACCTCGGATCGGTGAGGACCGCCGGGGAGCTCTCGGTCGACCTCCGGGCGCTCTGCGGGCCCTGGGCCGAGGCCCTCGCGGACTGGCGCGCGCTGACCCGCGTCAGCGTGCCGCTGGAGGCGGTGCTCTTCCCCGACCTCCGGGCGCTGCTGGCGCAGATCTCCCAGCTACCCGCGGAGGTCGAGCCGGTGGTGCGGCTCTTCGACGGCGAGCGGACGGTCCGCGCGGTGGTGCTGGAGTCCTCCCTTCCCGAGTCGGTGGTGCTCCAGGTCGCCAACCGTCTCTACGCCTCCGGTGCGCTGCTTCCGGCGCGGCTTGCGCGAGCGCGCGGCCTCGAGCCCATGCCCGTACGGGTTCGCAGCGGCTGGGACGACCCGCTGCCCCGGACATCGACGCCCGCGGTCCCCTGGTCGACCGGGCAGACGCCCGCGCCGAGCCCCGCGCTCGCTCCGACCATCGTCGAGCCCGCTCTTGCGGGGAGGTCCGGCGCCCCGGGCACCGAGCCACCCGCCGACGCCCCCGTTCCGTCGCTGGATCTGCCGGGAGTGACGGACTGGGAGAGCGGCCCGGGAGTGGGCGAGCTGGAGCGGGCCATGCGGTCCGTCCCGCTGGGCCTGGAGCCCGTCGAGCCCCCCGCACCGCGCGTCTCGACGCCGCCTGTGGTCGCCGCCTCGGCCCGGATACCGGCCCCGACGGGCGGCGTCGCGCCGCCCATCCACCGGCCGCCCACGCCTCCCACGGTCCCGGTCGCGCTGGAGGCGGGCGAGGAGTCGCCCCTGGAGGTGGCCGCGCGCGCCGTCACCCTCGAGCAGCCTTCGGCGGTCGGGGGGTCGCGGCGGCTCTTCGTCGTCGGCATCGGCGTGCTGCTGCTCGCCTTCGTCGGGACGACGGCGTGGGTCCGCTCCGCCGGCCCGTCGCGGCCGGTCCCCCGGCCGGAGGAGTCGGCGGGGGGCACCATCGAGACCGAGGTGGACCGCCTGGTTGGTCGGGCGGCGGAGCGGATTGACGCCCAGGACGATGCCGGGGCAGAAGAGGCCGCGATGAGAGCGGCAGCCATCGACCCGTCGGATGCCCGGGCTTCTCTGCTCCTCGGCCGGATCCACCTCCGGACCGGGCAGCGGGAGCGCGCGCGGACCGAGCTGAATCGGGTACTCCACCTCGAGGCCTCCGGCCCGCGGGCGGAGCAGGCGCGCGCGCTGCTCTCGACACTCCCGTAAGGGCGAGGGCCATGTCCGGTCACAACCGTTGGACGAAGATCAAGCGCCAGAAGGAGGCGATGGGCGCGAGCAAGGGGAAGCTCTTCACCAAGCTCATCAAGGAGATCACCGTCGCCGCGCGCCTCGGAGGCGGTGACCCCACGGGCAATGCCCGGCTCCGGGCGGCGATGACCGCCGCGCGCGAGGCCAACATGCCCGGCGACAACATCACCCGGGCGGTGAAGAAGGGAACCGGCGAGCTGGAGGGCGTCCACTACGACGAGGTCACCTACGAGGGGTACGGCCCGGGCGGGGTGGCGGTGCTGGTCGAGGTCCTCACCGACAACCGCAATCGGACCGCGGGCGACATTCGCGCGACGTTCAGCAAGGGCGGGGGAAACCTCGCCGCCGAGGGCGCGGTGGCGTGGAACTTCCAGCGGAAGGGAAGCATCACCGTGAAGCCCGGGCCCACCGAGGACCGGGTGATGGAGGCGGCGCTCGATGCCGGGGCCGACGACGTCGTTGCCCAGGGCGGCGACGGATTCGAGGTGCGAACCGATCCCGCGCACCTCCACCAGATCTCGGGCGCGCTCGAGCGGTCGGGCCTCTCGCTCGGGGAGCAGCGCTGGGTGTACCTCCCGCAGAACACCGTGAAGGTCGAGGGCGATGCGGCGAGGAAGGTGGTCAAGCTCCTCGAGCTGCTCGAGGACAACGACGACGTGCAGAACGTCTGGGCCAACGCCGACATCCCGGAGCGCGAACTGGAGCAGATGGGAGCGTAGTGCTACACATCCGTTCCGTGCTCGGTCCGACGCGCGTCCTCGGCATCGACCCCGGGAGCCGGGTGGTGGGCTGGGGCGTCGTCGAGCGCCGGGGAAGCGCGCTCTGTCACGTGGGCCACGGCGTTCTCCGGCTGGACGGGTCGGCCCCCCTCGAGCTGCGGCTGGTCGAGCTCTTCGCGGGCCTCACCGAGACTCTCGCCCGGCACGGACCGGCGGCGGTGGCGGTGGAGGGCGTCTTCACCTTCCGGAACGCACGCAGCGCCCTCGTCCTGGGCCAGGCCCGCGGGGTCGCCCTCCTCGTGGCAGCCCGGGCCGGGGTCCCGGTCTTCGAGTACGCGCCGGCGATGGTGAAGCGCTCCGTCGGAGCGGGTGGGGCCGGCGCGAAGGAGGCGGTGGCCCGCGCGGTCATGGGCTTCCTCGGGCTGACGGGCCTTCCGCGCGCCGATGCGACGGACGCGCTCGCGGTGGCCGTCTGTCACCTCCATCGGGCCGGCTCGCCATTCCAGGCGCTGCGGGCGCGGCGCTCCGGTCCGGACCTGAGCGACCGGCTGCGTCCGGCGGTGGTGCGGCCGACGACAGCGGAGATCGGTTTGGCTGATCGTGAGGATCGCAAGCGAGGACCGAAGAGCCCAGCCGATTTCCGCTGTAAGGCCCGGGTGTGATCGCTTGATCGCTTCCCTGAACGGGACGGTGCTCGAGAAGTCCGAGGACGAGGCCATCATCGAGGTGGCCGGCGTCGGCTACCGGGTGGCCTTCTCGGTCCTCACCCTGGCGCGGCTTCCGCCCGTGGGCGAGGCGGTGCGGGTCCGGGTGCGCACGGTGGTGCGCGAGGACGCCTTCGAGCTGTTCGGCTTCCTCGGGCCGGTGGAGGAGGCGATGTTCATCCTCCTCACCTCCGTTTCGCACGTGGGCCCGCGGCTCGCGATGACGGTGCTCTCCGGCCTCGAGGTGGACGAGCTGGTCATCGCGCTCGAGCGGGGAGAGGTGGCCCGCCTCACGCGCATCCACGGCGTCGGGAGGAAGACCGCCGAGCGACTGGTGCTGGAGCTCCGGGAGAAGGTGAAGGTGCTGCCCCGCGCGACGTCGGCCCCGGCGCAGCGTCCCGGCGACGAGGGCGCGCGCGCGGACCTCGTCTCGGCGCTGGCGAACCTCGGCTACCGTCCGGCGCAGGCCGAGGCCGCGGCGGAGGCCGCGCTGACGAAGCTGGGGGCGGCGGAGCTCGAGGCACTGCTCCGTGAGGCGCTCCGCACCCTGCGCACGGCGTCGTAGCCGGTGGTACCCTCCGGGGTCCCGGTCTCGCCCATGTCTCGCGCGCCTCCCGAAGTGGCCACTCCCGATGAGAAGCGCCTCGAGGCATCACTCCGTCCGCGCAACTTCGAGCAGTACGTGGGCCAGTCCACGGTGGTGGAGAAGCTCAAGGTCTACGTCGCGGCGGCGAAGGCCCGGGGCGACGCGCTCGACCACTGCCTGTTCTCCGGCCCGCCGGGCCTGGGGAAGACGTCGCTGGCCCACATCCTCGCCGCCGAGCTCGGTGTCGGGCTCCACGTCACGTCCGGCCCGGCGCTGGAGCGAAAGGGCGATCTGACCGGGCTGCTGATCAACTTGCAGCCGCGCGACATCCTCTTCATCGACGAGATCCACCGGCTCCCCGCGCAGGTGGAGGAGTACCTCTACCCGGCGATGGAGGACTTCCGGCTCGACATCACCATCGACTCGGGCACCGCCGCCCGGGCGATGAAGATCGACCTGCCGCCCTTCACGCTGGTGGGCGCCACCACGCGGACCGGCCTCCTCACCTCGCCGCTGCGAGACCGGTTCCAGATCCAGGAGCGGCTGGACTACTACACGCCCGCCGACCTCGAGACGATCCTCGCCCGGAGCGCGGGTATCCTCGGCGTGCAACTGGCCGAGGATGGCGGGAAGGAGATCGCCACCCGCTCCCGGGGAACTCCGCGCATCGCGAATCGCCTGCTGCGGCGGATCCGCGACTTCGCCGAGGTGGCCGGGGTGAAGCGGGTGGGGCGCGAGGTGGCGGCGCGGGCGCTCGAGCGACTCGAGGTGGACCGGAGCGGCCTCGACCCGATGGACCGGAAGATCCTCCTCACCATCCTCGAGAAGTTCGGGGGCGGTCCCGTCGGCCTGGACACCATCGCCGCCAGCGTCGGCGAGCAGCGGGAGACGGTGGAGGACGTCTACGAGCCCTTCCTCATGCAGGAGGGCTTCCTCCACCGCACGCCACGTGGTCGGATGGCCACCGCCCGCTGCTGGAAGTACTTCGACAAGCCGCCGCCGGCGGACGTGCAGGGAGCGCTCTTCTGAGCCCCGCCGATCTACGCGCCGCCATCCCGCTCCCGCGCCTCGGCCCGGGCGGAGAGGTGCGCTTCGCACGCGACTACTTCCGCGACCTGGTGCGCGAGAGCCAGCCGCACCCCGGCCTCTCCGCCGAGCGCGAGCGATGGCTGCGCAGCTGCCGGGTGGAGGGCCGCGAGGAGCGCCTCTTCGAGTTCGAGCTGCTGCTCCGGGCGATGGAGCGGTACTTCAAGCTCCACAACCTCCCGATCGACTCGGTGGCCCGCCCCGTCGTCACCCGAGACTTCTCGGAGGAGCTGCGGGACGTCCGCGATGCGCTCGGCCAGGCGATCAAGCTCGCGCGCCGGCTCCTCGACCCGGGCGACGACCAGCGGATGATGTTCCGTCGCTACGTGCAGGAGCAGCTGGTGGACGACCGGGCCCGCCGCGCCCTGCTCGACGAGGAGCTGGAGGAGGACACGCCCCAGGAGAGCCTCTTCCTCCTCCGCCAGAGCTTCGAATCGCTGCGCACCGTGCTCGACTCGTTGCTGCGGCTGGAGACGGTGAGCTACCGGGTGTTCCACGAGGTGGGGAACCTCGTCCTGCGGGCGATCATCCACAACCAGTACTTCCGGCCCTTCCGGCCCCTCGAGTTCTGCCTGGAGTTCGACCGGGTGAAGTCGGTCCCGGTGCTGGACGCGCTCCGCAAGCTGGGAGACCCGGAGCGGCGGCTCTTCACCACGGTGTTCCTCGGCCTGTTCCGGCTCCTCCACTACCTGAACTACGTGCGGGCGACGCCGCGCGGGGTCGAGCGCCGAGCCCGCGTGGTGCTTGCGCTGGTGCGGAGCGAGGCCCTGACCCTCGTCGGGTACCTGCGGACCGAGCTCGCGCCGCGGGCGTCGCTCCGCCGCCACCAGGGCGCCGCGCTCCGGGCGTCGAAGGACGTGTCGCGGCTGGCGGACGAGATCGGCCGGCGCCTGCGCCAGGAGGCCGACGACCCCGAGCGCGTGCTCGACATCGCCGCGTCCGCGACCGAGCAGCTGCGCGCGCAGGTGGTCCGCCTCGCCGCCGCCGTCGAGGCGCGCCTCCCGGCAGACCAGAGCTTCACCCGGCTGGTCTCGCCGGTGGTGCTTGCGCAGCGCCTGCGGAACGACCTCTGGGTGTTCGCCCAGCTGGCACGGGCCGCGGACGAGGCGCTCGGGGCGGGCTCGGAGCAGGCCGTCGGCGCGGTGGACGCGCTCGGTGCCTTCCTCTCCTACTTCCAGGACGTGAGCTACCAGCTGCTCCGCTACGGCGACCTCCAGGCCTTCGACCAGTTCGCCGCCATCCTGCGCGAGGCCGGAGCCATCCCCGCCGGACCGATGGCGCGCGCTCGCCTGGCCGAGGAGTGCCGGGCATTCGCGGAGGCGGCCGAGGGTTGTTTCGTCGCGGTGGGGCGCCGCTCCGACGTGGCCGGCCGCCGGTTCGACGAGACCCACGCCCGGGCCGTGCTGGGGCGTTTTCAGCAGGTGTAGAAAAGTACCCGGTCAGAAGTAGGACAGCAGAAAAGTCCCACAACACGGATACTTGCGTGGTCGTCTGCCTGTTGGTTAAGTGTACGGCCGTTGCCACGTTGCGGCATGCGGGGGGGAGTCTGCAGCCGTGCACAACTTCGGTTCCCGATCGGTGTCCAAGCCTCAGACCTCATGAGTGACGCGTCATTCCATCAGCGAACCCTGGAGCAGCCTGTCACGACCCGTGGCGTGGGGCTTCACACCGGCGCGCAGGTAACGCTGACGCTCCGCCCCGCTCCGGCTGACCACGGCGTCGTCTTCCATCGGGTGGACCTCCCCGGTTCGCCGGGCATCGCGGCCACCGCGGCGAACGTGGTGGACACCGCGTTGGCGACGAACCTCGGGAGCGCCGAGGCGCGCGTCGGGACGGTGGAGCACCTGCTGGCGGCGCTGAGCGGGCTCGGCATCGACAATGTCCGGGTCGAGGTGGACGGGCCGGAGGTGCCCATCCTCGACGGGAGCTCCGGGCCCTTCCTGTACCTCGTGCGGTCGGCGGGCATCCGGATCCTCGAGGAGCCGAAGTCCTTCGTGGTCATCCGCCGGCCGGTGGTGCTCCGGGACGGGGACCGCGAGGCGACTCTCTCGCCGTCTGACCGGCTCCGCATCGACTGCGCCATCGACTTCCACCATCCACTGGTTCCCGGGCAGGCCCTCTCGATCGACTTCTCGAGCGACAGCTTCACCCGGGAGCTGGCCCGGGCGCGGACCTTCGGCTTCCTGAAGGACGTGGAGGCGCTGAAGTCCGCCGGGCTGGCGCGCGGGGGCTCGCTGGAGAACGCGATCGTGGTGGACGAGTTCAGCATCCTCAACCCCGAGGGGCTGCGCTATCCGGACGAGTTCGTGCGGCACAAGATGCTGGACGCGCTCGGCGACCTGGCGCTGTTCGGCCATCCGGTCATCGGCCACCTCAAGGTGCGGAAGAGCGGGCACGCGCT
The DNA here is from genome assembly GCA_964507515.1 of uncultured Myxococcaceae bacterium. Taxonomy (GTDB): domain Bacteria; phylum Myxococcota; class Myxococcia; order Myxococcales; family Myxococcaceae; genus RPRB01. The sequence continues at coordinate 2,072 of CAZDSB010000545.1, read as the reverse complement.
CCACCACCGGCTCGTGAGCCGGGTGCTGGCCGACGCCTCGTCCTTCGCGATCGTCCGCGCGCGGCGCCGCGAGCTGGAGCGGCTCGACCTCCGGCTGCCCGACTTCGCCCTCACGCTCGAGTCGATCTGACCGCCGAACACGGCTCCGGAGTCGCGACACCTCCCGGGAAGACCGGAGCGTCGTCGCGGGTTTCCGGCTTGCGCCGCGATGTCCATTGCTGAAAAGGTGCGCCTCCCCATGAACTTCTCTCGGTTCTTTGCCCCTGCGGCGCTCGCCGCGTTCGCGCTGGCCTGCGCATGTTCCAAGCCGGCGGCCACGGCCTCCTCGACGGCCGGTGCGGCGGGTGCGATTGCGCCCGACAAGGTGGTCGCCACCTACAACGGCGGGCAGATCACCGCCGGCGAGCTGGAGAAGGAGGTCCGGCCCCAGATCGCGGACCTCGAGAACAAGATGTACCAGGCCCGGAAGCAGACCCTCGAGCGGATGGCGATGGAGCGCATCGTCAAGGCCGAGGCGACGAAGGCCGGCTTCAGCGGTGCGAGCGCGGAGGAGGACTACATCCGGAAGCGCGTCGAGTCGTCGCCGGTGACGCCGCCCACCGAGGCGCAGGAGCGCCAGTTCTACGACCGCCTGAAGACCGGCGGCCAGATTCCTCCCGACGCCACCTTCGAGTCGCTGAAGGATCGCATCGGCCAGGCGCTGATGAACCAGCAGCGGCAGGCGCAGATGCAGGTGATCATCGGCGAGCTGCAGAAGCAGGCGAACCTCAAGACGGACCTTCCGCAGCCGCGGATCCAGGTCGCGGCCGAGGGTCCGACGCGCGGGCCCAAGGACGCGAAGGTGACCATCGTGGAGTTCTCCGACTTCGAGTGCCCGTACTGCGGACAGGCCCACGACACGGTGGAGCAGGTGATGAACACCTACGCCGGGAAGGTGCGGCTCGTGTACCGGCAGTTCCCGCTGAGCTTCCACCCGCACGCGGCGAAGGCCGCCGAGGCGTCCCTGTGCGCCGCAGACCAGGGGAAGTTCTGGGAGTACCACGACGTCCTGTTCAAGAATCAGAAGAAGCTCGAGCCGGCGGACCTCAAGGCGCACGCGACCGAGGTGGGGATGGACGCGCAGAAGTTCGGGCAGTGCCTGGACTCGGCCGACAAGAAGAAGGCGGTGGACGCCGATCAGCAGGCGGGCCTCGCGGCCGGGGTGGGCGGGACGCCAGCGTTCTTCATCAACGGGATCTTCCTGAACGGCGCGCAGCCGATCGACGAGTTCAAGAAGGTCATCGACGGGGAGCTCGCCAGCAAGTGACCGAGGCCCGCGAGCGCATCGCCTGGGCGGCCGATGTGCCGCTCGACGACGCGCTCCGGCTCTGGACGCAGCTGTCGTCGTTCGTGGGGGTGGTGAAGGTCGGGCTGTCGCTCTTCGTGGAGCACGGCCCGGCGGCGGTCCGTCCGTTCAGGGACCAGGGCGCCTCGGTGTTCCTGGATCTCAAGCTCCACGACATCCCGAACACGGTCGAGGGTGCGGCGACGGCGGCCGGCGCGCTGGGAGCGCGTTTCCTGACGATCCACGCCTCGGGTGGGGAGGAGATGATCCGCGCGGCAGTGCGGGGTGCTGCGCGCGGGGCGGAGCGGGCGAAGGTGGCGCCGCCGCGAATCCTCGCAGTGACCGCGCTGACGTCGCTGTCCGATGGCGAGGTGAAGGCGCTCGGGTTCGGCCCATCGGCGGCGGAGATGGCAGTGCGGCTGGCCGAGGTGGCGGTGAAGGCTGGCGCGGGCGGGCTGGTGTGCTCGGCGCAGGAGGCGCGCGGGCTCCGAGCGAAGCACCCCGCGCTGTTCCTGTGCACGCCGGGGATCCGACCGGTGGGGGTGGCGGCGGGGGACCAGGCACGGGTGGAAACGCCGGCGGCGGCGATCGAGGCGGGATCGAGTCTGCTCGTCGTCGGACGGGCGCTGCACGGGGCGAGCGATCCGGCGGCGGCGGCGAGGGCACTGCACGACGAGGTCGCTGCGGCAATGCGCTGAACGCGGCGGTGGACGGGATCGCCGTCGGGTGCGCGGTCCCGGCTTGCCTC
>CAZDSB010000544.1:0-8160 GCA_964507515.1 uncultured Myxococcaceae bacterium | reverse complement strand
CGTCAAGGACGGCGTTCCGCGCGAGGCGGAGCTCCGTGCGTGTCGCATGAGCATCGAGGAGCTCCGCGCGCGGGGACGCGAGGTCGGGCTCGCGAATTTCACCGGGGTCTCGGAGGCCCATCTGGAGACCGACGGGAAGGTCAGCTTCGTCCTCGGCTCGCGGTGACCGACCGTCAGCCTGACTGCTTCCGGAACTGGCGCTCGGCGTCCTTGATGAGCCGTATCGCGGCCTTCGCGCTCTTCCAGCCGAGGCAGCGGGCCTTGTCATGCGAGAAGAAGTGCGTGCTCAGGAAGAATTGCTCGAGCCCGTCGCGCATGTCCTTCGGCAGCCCGGATGGGTCGCGAACGTCGTTGGTCCAGCCGCCGCGCGCGGGCACGAGCACCAGTCGATCATTCCTTTCCCAGTCGCCCGAGTCCTCCTTCTGCTTCAGCTGGAGCACGGCGAACGGGCGGCAGGGGATGACCACGCCGGGATGACTCGGGACCTCGGAGAGCACGAGGGCGTCCAGCGGGTCTCCGTCGTCCGCCACGGTGCTGCAGACGAAGCCCCAGTCGTACGGATACTCGAGACCCACCGGCAGCGGGTGCCCCCACACGATCGCCTCGAGCTCGGGCTCGAACTTCATCTTGAGCCTGCTGCCGCGCGGTGCCTCCACCACGACGTGCACCAGGTCCTTCTTCGTCCAGGTGGGGAGCCGGTCGAGCCTCACCCCGCGACTGGTGAGCATGGCACTCCGGACGCGCAAGTGCTCGTCCCCGCCGAGGTGCTCGGGTGGTCGGAAGACCAAAGGCTTACGAGGGCGATAGCACCCGGACTGCAATCGACTCGACTCCGAGCGCCTCCACTGATGGACTCGGGAGCAGTCCATCGCCGGGGGAGGCATGGGTCTTTCTCACGTCCTCGTCGCGCTGGGAGTCTTGATGCTGGTGCTCGCGGTGCTCGGCTGGCGCCGCGGCCGGCGTCTGCATGCGCTCTTCGACGCGGTCCGGGACCTCCAGAGCCTCGCCGGCTACCAGCACGGCCGGATCGAGGAGGTTCCGCTTGCCGCCCGGTCCCTCACCCAGACGGATGGCGGGTTGACCGTGACGGTCGCCGTCCTGAGCCCCAACGAGAGCCGAGCTCTGTTCGGCACCGACCTGGCCGGGAGCGGAATCCAGCCGGTCTGGGTGGAGGTCAAGAACGAGGACACCGTCCCGTACTGGCTGCTCACCGCAGGCCTGGACGCGGACTACTTCTCTGCCCGGGAGGCGGCCTGGGTGCGCCACACGCGGTTCGCGCCATCCGCCAATCGCCAGATGGACGCATTCTTCGATCAGGTTCAGTTCCGTAGCCCCGTCCTTCCGGGAACCAGCGCAGCTGGCTTCGTCTTTTCCAATCTCGACGAGCACACCAAGCCCGTCGCGGTCGACCTCGTGGCTCCCCGGCACGGAGCGGCGAAGAGCTTCACCTTCTTCGCTCCCGTGCCGGGGCTGAAGACGGACGTCAGCCGGATCGAGCTCGAGAGGCTGTACCCGCCCGACGCGATCGTTCGTCTCCAGGGCGAGGACGAGCTGCGTGCCGCGGTCGAGCAGCTGCCTGGCTTCACCAGCAACAAGGATGGGACAGCGAGGGGTGATCCGCTCAACCTGGTGCTGATCGGACGGCGGGATGACCTGTTCCCGGCGTTCCTTCGCCGCGGCTGGCACCCGACCGAGATGATCTACCTGGGCTCGTCCTGGAAGACGATCAAGTCGTTCATCCTCGGTTCCCGCTACCGGTACTCCCCGGTGAGCCCGCTGTACGCGCTCGGACGGTTCCAGGACCTCGCCGGTCAGAAGGCGCGGCAATCGATCCACCAGCGCAATCACATCCGGATGTGGCTCACCCCGCTCGAGTACCAGGGGAAGTCGGTGTGGCTGGGCCAGATCAGCCGTGACATCGGCGTCCGCTGGACCCTGAAGACCTGGAATCTCACCACCCACAAGATCGACCCGGACGTGGACGAGGCACGCCTGGGCCTCATCCAGGACCTCCTCTACTCGCAGTCCCTCGTCCGGTTCGGGTTCGCGAGGGGGATCGAGCCCGCGCCGGAGAGCCGCCCACACCGCAACCTGACCGGCGACCCGTTCTTCACCGATGGCCTCCGGGCAGTGCTGGTGTTCGAGCGGCGACCCATCTCACTCGACCAAGTCGAGGTCTTCGAGTGGGAGCGCCCTGGCACGTCAGTGAGCGCGTCTCCGGTCCAGGGCATCCGCCTCGCCTCGGGAGCCTGAACGCTGGACCGAGGATTGGCGCCGGGCATCGACCCGACTGCCGGAATCGGTAGAGCAGCGGAATCGAACCACCCGAGCGACGCTCGCGCGCCGCTCCACTGGTTTTGAAGACCAGGCCGGCCACCAGGCTCGGAGGCTCTACCAGGAGGCGCCGGATGGTGGCCGCTCGGCGCCGCGCTGTCCACGGGATACGTAGGAGGATACTTAGTTGCCGAAGCCGCGCTGGACAGGTCGATGGGCCGGTGGTCGGATCCGCGAGGGGCCTCGGACACGTCTACGCGATCGAGCGCATGGTGGACGGTCGGCGATGGGCGGTGACACTCGACGTGCGCGACGAGGACGCGGCCCTCCTCGAGCTGCGCCTATTTGACCGGGACCCCGCGCGCTATGTCGCCGCCCGTAAGCCGACTCCGGCGCCGCCTGATCACTGGGCCCCCGTCAGCATCGCGGCGTGGAGCCGGCACCTCACGGCCCGCGGCTGCGGTCGCGCTAGTCCGCCGGCACGACGGTTGCGGGCGGGAAGTATCCCCCGGTGGGGTCGCCTCCCTTGAACCACGTGCAGATCAGGTCGCCGTCGTCGGAGATCCTCGAGACCACCATCTTCGGACCTCCGCACTTCAGCTGCACCACGTCGCCTACGCTGTACTGATTCATCGTGTGACTCCTTACTGCGTCCGTCGTACGTCCCCCGTGCTCCCGCTCACCGAACGTCGTACGTGCTTCGTGAACGGCCCGGTGGATTCCGGACCGAGGATCGAGAAGACCAGATCGGCCTGACGGCGGCCCCTCGAGGAGCTACGGGACACGATGCGCGGAGCTCACCCCCGCGGGTCCCATCCGCCGCGCCGGGCCGCCACCCACCGGCCGCCCCCGCCCCCCGGTACCCGTCTGGGGAACTTCGGGGCTGCTCTCGACCTCCGCGGCGGGGACGCGGCTTGGCCGCGCGCTCTCGCGGGGCGCCGCCGCCCACCCGGGAAGCCGGCCTTGGCTCAGTGGAGCCAGCGTCTGAGCGTCGCGTAAACCTCAGCCCGGTTGAGCAGCTCGAAGTGTCCCATCCCGAAGCCGATCCACTGGTGCGCCTCGGGGAACGCCAGGGTCAGCTCCGGCTTGCGGTGCCGCCCGAGCGCGCTGTCCACCGGCACCAGGCCGTCGCCGGGGAGCTTCCGCTGGGGGCCGGGTGCCGTGCTCGCGGCAATGGCGTAGCACTCCACACCCTCTGGGAGACTCAGCGTCCTCCGGGGGTCCCCGCCGTGCGCGAACCGCTCGCGGCCTTCCCAGTGCTCGTCCAGGACGAGCCCAAAGCGCATGTCCGTGACGCCGGCGCTGCGAATCTTTCCCAGCCGCGCCAGCGGAGCGCTGTACCGGCTTACGCCGAGCAGCAGGTCGATCCAGTTGCCGCCGCGCTCGAGCGGCGCGCCGTGGTGGGGCGAGCCAAGGCAGACCAGCTTGTCCAGCCTCGGCCGCCAGTGGTGTGCCGCGGCCTCGGCGTAGTGGCAAGCGCTGCGCGCCACGAGCCCGCCCATGCTGTGGCCGACGATCACCAGCTCGTCGAGCTGCGCGGGCCACTCGGCGACGAGCTCTTCGAGCAGCGCCGCGAAGGCGCGCCCGTTGGTCGAGATGTGCAGGCCGCTGTTGTAGAGGAGATAGACCGGCGTGTAGCCAAGGTCGCGTGCGAGCGCGGCGCCATGGTCGTGGCCCAGCCGGAGCCACTTCCGGTCGTTCAGACAGGAGCCGTGGACCAGCAGGAGCAGCTTGCCCCCGGCCTTCGGAAGGTGTGCGCGCAGCGCCCGTCGCCTGGGCTCCAGCGGATGGCCCCCCTGGCGTAGCTGCATCTGGATCGCGAGCGGGTTACCCGTTGCCGTCAGGTAGTCACCGAGCACGCCGTTGAGCACGGCGAGCACGGCTTCCCGCTCCGGCCCGGGTGCGCCTTCGCGGACGAGCGGCGCGAGCTGCGCGAGCGCGCGGTCGATGCTGGCACCTACCAGCTTCGTCACGCCGCGAATACTTCCGTAGACCAGGCCGGTGAGGGCGCGGGTCGGGGCCTCGAGCGGCCGGCCGAGGACCGCGGGCCCCCCGCCGATGGTGAGGTGCATGGCCTCGACCAGATTGGTGACGCTCCGGGTCGCCTCGATCGCCAGGCGGCTCGCCCCACGAAGATCGTGGACGTGGTTGCGCGTCGTCTTCGTCACACCACGTCTCCTCGCTTGGACATGCGGCGACGCCGCCGACCGTCTCGCGCGCGAACGCCGCCAGCCCGGCGTTCACCGCTCCGGCCACCAGGCTCGGAGGCTCTACCAGAAGGCGCCGGATGGTGGCCGCTCGGCGCCGCGCTGTCCACACCCGCGTGCACGCACCGACCCGCTTTCGGACCGCGAACCCGGGTGGAAGACGCGCGGTCCGCAAGCACTGGTGACCCAGGGGGCGGTGACTGACCCAGGGGCCCCCCGGGCAACTCCCGGAGCCCCGTCGTGTCGCTGTCTGGCACGTGTCTCGCTCACTACGGACCCGTGCGGTACCGACCACATTCACGCCGGGCTGACCACGCCGTCCACGGACGGTCGGTGCGCGCTCCGCGCGGCGTCACCGTCCTCGAGCTGATGGTGGCGGTCAGCATCTTCGCGGTGCTGGCCTCGATGAGCCTCGGCGCCTACGAGCAGATCACCTCGCGGGCGAACTTCTCCTCCGTCCTCGCCAATTTGGTCACCAACGTTCGCCTGACCCGGAGCGAGGCCGCGGGCCGCGGCGTCGCGACGGCCTTCATCATCGACACCCGGAACAACCGGTGGTGGGGCGTCGAGGCGCCCACCGGCTGGAACCTCGCGGCCTTCGATCCGAACAGCCCCGGGACGCTCATCGTCTCCGACACCTTTCCCACCGGCAGCGGCAAGACGACCTTCGGGCCCTCCACCGGCTACGCGGCGGCGTTGCCGGCGCCCTTCGGTACCGTTCCCGTCGTCACCAGCCAGGGCCCGACCTACCCGTACTGCAGCTTCTGCGACTCCATGACCGGGATGGGTGCCATCGTCTTCCAGCCCAACGGAGCGGCCACCTTCTTCGGGTCCCTCCCGGCCCGGCCAGCTCTCGGGCAGCAGTTCACCGTCCAGAGCGGTGCCGACGGCCGGACCGTCCTCTTCGCGATCATCGCCCGGACCGGAATCGTGGAGGTCTTCGACAAATGAGTCGCCGGCCCGCATCGCGCGGCTTCACCCTGGTGGAGGCGATGGTCGCCTCCGCGATCCTCATGATCGCCCTGGCAGCCCTGCTGCCGCTTCAAGTCGTGGGCGCGCGGATCAACCGCTTCTCGGAGCGCACCCTAGACGCCACCCTGCTGGCGACGGACCTGAGCGAGAACATCACCCGCTGGGCCTACACCGACGCACGGCTGAGCCCGCTGCTCACGGTCAGCAGCCTGTCCGATTCGGCAATCGCAGGTCGCTGGGACATGGGCACGTCGGCGCATGCGAGCCAGACCGCCGAGTTCTCCGACTCGCCGAAGCAGGATCCGAATGCCGGGTCCTACGCCGCCCTGGGCACCACGTACCAGGGCCTGTCCTCAGACGTCGACGGGGACGGCACTCCGGACTTCACCCGCTACTGGAACGTCTACGCCGTGGACGCCACCGGCAGCGGGACCCCGAGCGGGAAGCTGGTCCAGATCATCGTCCGCTGGAACGAGCCGCAGGTCGGCTGGCACCAGGTCGTGGTGACCACGTTCAAGCGCAACCCGGCGAACCTCTTTTGATCATGGCACGGCCCGCTCACAGGAAGGGCTTCACGCTGCTCGAGGTCCTGGTCTCCTCCACCGTCTCGCTGGTCGCGGTCGCCGCGGCCTCGCACGCGCTCGTCAACCAGTACGCCGCGCTGCAGGGACGGGACCTCTCGCGCCAGGCGACCGGGTCGGCGCGCGAGGCCACGCAGTTCGTCGACACCACGCTGCGGATGACCGGGTTCGGCGTGGACCCTCGCTACGCCCTCGACTTCAACTACCGCTGCGGCACCCAGCCTTGCCGCGACAGCGTCACCGGTCCGGACGAGATCGTCGTCGTGAGCCGCGACCCGCGCTACCGCTACCAGGCGCAGGGCGAAGGGACGTGCGGAAGCGCCGCGGGCTGCTTCAGCGGCGACGCCTGGCCGATCACCGCGGCCACCACCAACCCGCCGTCGCTCACCGTGACCTTCCAGCCTGGCAACGCGCTCGAGGCGGGCAGGGTGATCCTGGCGATGTGCGCCGGCGGGCAGAACCCGGTGATGCTCACCCTCGGCACGGCGGTGTCGCTGTCTTCCGCCAGCCCCGCCAGCAGCGTGGTCATCAACTCGTTCAGCGCGGACGCGACACTCGGTCCGTTCAACGCGACCGGCTCGCTCCTGACCTGCCATGGCCAGCCGGGCGCGGCGATGTTCCTGGTCGACCGCTCCCGCTTCTTCGTCCAGACCCTGAACGGCACGCCGTGGCTGATGCTCGACACTGGCCGTGACCTCGACGGCGACGGCATCCTCCCGCCCACCGACCAGGACGACCTCATCCCGGTGGCGAAGAACGTGCTCGACATGCAGGTCGCGTACGCGCTGGACCCCTGCGCCGGGTCCCCCGCCGGGCCGGATGCGGACGGCGACTGGGTCATCGGCGATACGAAGGGACGCGCGGAGGAGCCGCTCCGGGTCACCGTTCCCGCGGCCCCGACCTACGGCACCGCCTCCAACGATCCGGCCCGCTGCACGATGAGCCCGGCCAACGTGCGAGCCATCCGGGTCTCGCTGCGGCTCCGCTCGGACAAGGCCGACCACGGGCGAGGTCCGACCTGGTCCGGCGACTTCCTGATTGCCCCCGAGAACCACACCGGGAGCCTCAACGTGCCCGGCTACCGCCTCTTCAGCGCCCAGCTGGACGTGACGCTGCGGAACATGACCTCCACCGCGAGCTTCATCTTCTGACCATGACCAGGATCCCACACCGCGGCGGCGCCCTCCTGAACGTGCTCATCGTCGTGAGCGTGCTCTCGGTGATCGGCCTCGCCTTCCTCACCAAGGGCCGCAACGACAGCGGCGCCTCTGCCGCTCAGCGAGCCGCGCTCCGCTCGGCCACCTGCGCCGAGGCCGGACGCGAGCTCCTGATGAGCCAGTTTCGGGCCTACGGCACGACGCCGACTCAGCTCACGCTCAACACGGCGATCAACGACCAGACGGTGTCCACCGGGCACTACAACCAGTTCGCCATCAAGTCGATCACCGCAGTCTCCGGCGTCAGCTCGGGCGGCATCGGCGTGAGCGACATGTCCAACCGGATCGCCCGCGTGAACATGGGCGGTCAGCTCTACCGGGTGCTCGTTGTCTGCAGCTCGAGCAGCGCCGGCTCACATCAGAACGAGGTCGAGTACCTCGTCCGCTTCGGTCTGTAGAGGAAGGCACACGGCCATGGCTCGCATCACTCTCCAACGACTCCTGACCCTGGGGCTGTTGCTCGGCGCGTCGCTGGCCCTCGCGCAGTCGAGCGCTCCGGTCCAGGCTTGCTGGAACCGCGACGTCGAGCGGATGGACTACCTCCAGAACCCGCCCGAGGGCGGCGACAACCAGTTCTTCACCGGCGTCAGTGACACCAGCGGCAACACCAACGTGACCCTCGTCTGGCCGTCGCACGCGACGCTGATGGACTTCACCCAGCGGCTGTACCGGATCCGCGTGGACCTGGGTGGCACGGCGCCCACCGGCTGCAGCAACGACTACCTCAACAACCTCGGCTACTTCATCTCCGCCGGCGTGAATCCCCCGGCGGGCCCCCAGGCGCTCCAGGGCACGTACGATCCGACCAAGACCTATCCCGACCCGGGGCCGACCTACTCGGGCGGCAACGGGCTCAGCGACGGGCTGAGGAGCGGCTACGCCTACCGGTACCGGAACTGGCCCGCGGCC
>CAZDSB010000543.1:0-3734 GCA_964507515.1 uncultured Myxococcaceae bacterium | reverse complement strand
GGAAGAGCGCGAAGCTCGCCGCCGCCACCGACCGGGTGCCCACCGAGCGCACCAGGTGGGGAGGCAGCTCGGCGTCGAGCCAGGCCTGGACGTGGGGGAAGGCCTCGAGCTCGCCCTCGCAGGAGAAGATCCAGCTGCCGTGCCGGAGCGGCTGCACGTCCTCGTCCGAGGAGGCACCGGGGCCGAGCGCCTGTCCGCAGTAGAGCAGCGCCGAGGCCGGGGCGGAGAGCTCCGGGTCGGCGAGCCTGCGAGGAGCGACCCGCGTCGCCCACCGGCGGAGCAGCGTCTCACCCGCCGAGATGGTGCCGAGCCCGATGAGGGTGGTCGAGTGTGTGCTGGTGCCCAGCTGGACCTGTGCGTCGAGCCGGAGGAGCTGGCACCCGAGGAGGTCCGGGTGCGACGTGAGAATACCGAAGCTTCTGCCCATCTGTTCCGTCTGCCTCCGCCATAGAAGGTAACATCGGGGTCCGCCGCGAACCGGGGGGGCCACGGGTGGATGGCTTCCCGTGCGCCCATCACCGCTCGGCTGAACGCTCGGATACTGGAGGGTGCATGGCGGATGACATCGCGATCGGCATCGACCTCGGGACGTCGTACTCCTGCGTGTCGATCGTCGAGAACGGTGAGCCGGTGGTGCTCCCCAACGAGTGGGGCGAGGTGAACCACGCCTCGGTCGTCTCGTTCCTCGAGGACGGCACGGTCCTCGTGGGGAACAGCGCCAAGCGCAACATCATCACCCGCGCCGAGACCACCGTGTATTCGGCCAAGCGCCTGATCGGACGCTACTTCTTCTCCGACGAGGTGAAGAAGGCGATGGCGGTGATGCCGTACCGCATCGTCGAGGGCGAGAACAACTCGGTGCGCATCCAGGTGCGCGACCAGCTCTACTCGCTGCCCGAGATCTCCGCGCTGGTGCTGAAGGAGATGAAGGCCATCGCCGAGCAGTACCTCGGCCGTCCGGTCAACAAGGCCGTCGTCACCGTTCCGGCCTACTTCAACGACAACCAGCGCCAGGCCACCAAGGACGCGGGCCGGATCGCCGGCCTGAACGTGCTCCGCATCCTCAACGAGCCCACCGCGGCGGCGCTCGCCTACGGGTTCGGGCGCGACGTGAACCAGCGGGTGGTGGTCTACGACCTGGGCGGCGGCACGTTCGACGTGTCGATCCTCGAGATCGGCAAGGACGTGTTCGAGGTGCTCTCCACCGCCGGCGACACGTACCTCGGCGGCGACGACTTCGACGACCGGATCATGACCTGGCTGGCGGACGACTTCCTGGCCCGGACCCGGCTGGACCTCCGCCAGAGCAAGTACTGCCTGCAGATGCTGAAGGAAGCCGCGGAGCAGGCGAAGATCGACGTGGGGCAGAACGGCACGGCGGACGTGCTCTGCCAGAACATCTGCCAGGACGCGTCCGGCCAGGTGATGGACCTGAAGGCGACGCTCGGCCAGGACCAGTTCAACCGGATGGTGATGGACCTCGTGCAGCGCACCTTCAAGGTGTGCGACGAGGCGCTGCAGAGCGCACGCCTCACCGCGGCGGACGTGGACGCGGTCATCCTGGTGGGCGGTCCGACGCGACTGCCCATCGTCCAGAATTCGGTGAGGCACTACTTCCAGAAGGAGCCGCTGGAGGGCATCAACCCCGACCAGGTGGTCGCGATGGGCGCCGCGCTCCAGGCGCACGCGCTGATGGACGCCAAGACCGAGACCTTCCTGGTCGACGTCACCCCGCTCAGCCTCCGCATCGGGACGGTGGGCGGCTTCACCGAGCGGATCATCGAGAAGAACACGCCGGTGCCCATCGACCGGAGCAAGACCTTCACCACCAGCCGCGACGGACAGGAGCGGGTGAAGATCCGCGTCTACCAGGGCGAGTCCAACCGGGCGGACGAGTGCGAGATGCTGGGCGAGTTCGAGTTCGCCGGATTCCGCGTGGGGTACCGCGGTGAGGTGAAGATCGAGGTCACCTTCGAGATCAACACCGACGGCATCGTGAACGTCTCGGCGGCGGACACCGAGACGGGACAGAAGACCTCCACCACCATCTCGCTGTCCTCGGGCCTGACCGAGGCGGACATCCAGCGGTCGATCCTGCAGAACCGCCAGACGCGCCTGGCCCGTGGCACGGTGCACGCCGTTCCGCCCGGGACCTCGCGCGACGTCCTGCCCGATCTGCCGAGCGCCGTGGAGGGCTGACCGAGCGCCGTGAGCGAGCCGCCCGACAAGCCGGGCTCCCCTGACCCGGACGCCCCGGGCGAGCCGCCCCGGAAGACGACCACCCAGCCGCTCACCCCGGTGGACCCGTCCGAGGTCCCGGACGCCGCCGGGTTCGAGACCACCGGCACCTTCCGCGACACCCCGCCTCCGGGCGTTCCGGTGCTCGACGCTCCCTTCCCGCCGCCCCCGGCCGTGCCGAAGGCCCGTGCTGCCCCCTCCGGCATCCCGTCCGGGGCTGTCCCGAAGGGCACGGCGGCGCCCCGGGTCCAGGCTCCGGCCGGCGCTGCGCCTGCACGGCCCGGACAGCCCGGCGCCGCTGGCCGGCCGGCCACCCCCGGAGCGCCAGCGCGCGCTCCGGCCGCGGCTCCGACCTCCGCGGCGCCTCCGCCGGCTCGCGGCGCGCCAGCTCCGGGCGCCCGTCCCGCGCCACCAGCCGTGTCCCGCACCTCGACCGGCGAGCAGCCCGCGACACCCGGAGCGCGCCGGCCGCCACAGGCACCCCTGGGGTCGCCCACCGGCGAGTTCCTCACCGAGCAGGCCCGCGCGGCCGGGCCCGCGCCCCAGCCGGGCGTCGTTCCCACGAAGGTCTTCCGGCCGACCCAGCCCGCGAGCCCGGCGCTGCCGTCGCTCGGGGTGAACATCGCACCGGTCATCCCTCCGCTCGCGCCGGTGAAGGTCGGCCCCCCGCGCACCACGACGCAGGCGCCCCGGGTTGCCCACCGTCCGACGCGGGATCCCATGAGCGAGACCAGCCTCGGCATCCCGGTGATGCCGCCGCTGCCTCCGGTGGAGGCCGGGGCCCTGCCGCCGCTCGGGGTTGGCGTGGCGCCGATGGTCCCCCCCGTGGCTCCGGCGACGGCGACGGCGTCGGCCGTCGCGGCGGACCCCGAGGCCCAGGTGGCGTGGAAGGCCGAGCGGCTGGACACGCTCGACTACTTCGAGCTGCTGGGCGTTCCCACCGCCGCGACGGCCGGCGAGGTGAAGCGGGCCTTCTACAGCGAGAGCCGCGCCTACCACCCGGACCGCTTCTTCCACCTCGGTGACGAGGCGTTCAAGGCGCGCGTGCACGAGGTCTACAAGCGGGTCACCGAGGCCTACTACGTGCTGCGCGACGACGTGCGGCGGCGCAAGTACCTGGCCGACGTGAGCGGACCGGATCGCGCCCGCAAGCTTCGGTTCGACGAGCTGTCCGAGCAGGAGACGAAGGCCCAGGTGAAGCAGCAGGCCGCGGAGCAGATCGGCGTCAACCCGAAGGCCCGCCAGCAGTTCCAGACCGCGCTCGGAGATCTCGAGCGGGGCAACCTCTCCGCCGCCGAACGCGCGCTGAAGATGGCCCTGACCTACGAGCCACAGAACGCGCTCTACAAGGAGAAGCTCGCCGAGGTGCAGGCGCGCCTGCACGAGGAGTCGCGGGGCAAGGCGTTCAAGATCACATGACGCTCGATCTGGTGGTGCTCGCGCTCGTGGCGCTGGGCGCGGTCTTCGGCGCCCGCGCCGGCGCGTCACGCCAGCTG
>CAZDSB010000542.1:0-10088 GCA_964507515.1 uncultured Myxococcaceae bacterium | reverse complement strand
AGGGTCAGCAGGAGATCCCCGCCCATCACCGCGACGACGTTGCCCCACAGCGCGTTCACGGTCGGGCGGCCGCGGCGGTACATGCCCGCGTCCACCACGTCGTCGTGGAGGAGGCTCGCCGAGTGCACCAGCTCCGCCGCGACGGCCACGTTGAGGAGCCCACCATCGGGCGCCCCCGCTGCAATGCCGAAGAGGTGCACCATGGTCGGGCGGACTCGCTTGCCCCCGCTTCCGACGCAGAGGTGGCGTCCGGCGTTGAGCAGCGTGTCCGACTGGGCGACCTCGCCCGAGCCGTGCGAGAGCACCGATACGAGGCGGGCCTCGGCCGCCTCCAGGAACCGTGCTGCCTCGGGCGTGGTCTCCATCTGGTTCACCCTGTTCAAGACTACTTGAACTCCATCCGTCCCGCCGTGCTTTCCGCAGCCGGCTTCTTTTCGAAGGAACAAGCCCCGCTTGCGGCCGTCACCGCCGCCTGGACCGCCGCCTGGACCGCCGCCCGGTCCACCTTCCCCGCCGCCGTCCGGGGGAGCTCCGTGGCCGGAAGCACCTCGGCCGGGACCTTGAATGCGGCGAGTCGGGAACGCGCCCAGGCCCGCAGGCCGGGCAGCGCGTCCGGAGCGGCCGTCCGCCGGGGGACGACGACCGCCACCGGCACCTGACCCCAGCGGGGGTCCGGCCGCCCCACGACCGCCACCTCGGCCACCGCGGGGTGATCGGCGAGAACCGCCTCCACCTCGGCCGGGTAGACGTTCTCTCCTCCGGAGAGGATGAGGTCGGTCCGGCGGGCGAGAACCGTCAGCCGCCCTCGGGCGTCCAGCCGGCCCACGTCGCCCGTCAGGAGCCACCCGTCCCGGAGCACCTCGGCGGTCGCTGCCTCGTCGTCGAGGTAACCGCGCATCAGCGTGGGCCCACGGACCAGGAGGGAGCCTTCCTCCCCGGGAGGCAGGGACCGCCCGCCGGCGTCGACGATGCGGAGGTCCAGGCCCGGCAGCGGCGCACCCGCCGTGCTGCCGTCCGCGTCGCCCGGGTGCTCGGTCGTCACCTGGGAGCACGCCTCGGTGAGCCCGTAGGTGAGGAGCACCGGGATACCGGCGGCCCGCGCCCGGTCCACGAGCGCTGCCGGCACCGGCCCTCCGCCGACCAGTACCGCCCGGAGCTTCCCGGGCTGGAGGTCGGCGTCGAGGCACTCCTGGAGGGTACGGGCCACGAGGCTTCCGTGGGTGATGCCGTCCTCGCGCACCGCCCGAACCATCGCCGCGGCGTCGAAGCGAGGTTCCAGCACCAGCGTCGCCCCGTCGTGCGCGCAACGGACGGCCGTGCCGAGCCCGCCCACGTGGAACAGCGGCAGGTTGCACAGCCACCGGTCGCCGGGTCGGGGGCCGAGGTTCTCGGCCGACGCGCGGGCCAGCGCATCGAACGCTCCCACGGTGAGCCGGGCGGCCTTGGGCCGTCCGGTGGTGCCCGAGGTGAAGAGGAGCGCCCAGTCGGCGCCGGGGTCCACGGCGGCTTCCTCCACCGGCGCCGCGTCTGCCGGGGCCCATCCCTCGAGGGGTCGGGCGCCGGGGATGACGTCCATGCGCTCCGCCTCGGCGAGCAGCAGCGCCGGGCGCACCCGGTCGCGCTGGGCCCTGAGCTCCGGTGCCGCCAGGCGCACGTTGAGTGGAACGAGCGCCGCGCCGAGGCGGCGGAGGGAGAAGAGGAGCACCACCGTCGCCGGGTGGTTCGCGGCGAGGACGGCCACTCGCTCGCCGAGGCCCACCCCGGCCGCGCGCAGCGCTCCGGCGGTCCCGGCCACGTCGGCGTCGAGCGCGGCCCAGGTCCAGCGGCGGCCGCCGGCGACCAGGGCGAGCCCTTCCGGGTCGCGGCGGGCCTGCGCCCGCACCGGGCAGCCGCGGGTCACCATCCGACCACCTGCGGGTCGAGGCCGAGCCCGGGGAGGTCGGGCAGGTGGCAGAGGCCATGCGAGATCGCGTAGCCGCCGTGGTCGGATTCGAGGAAATGGCCGGTGGCAAGGCCATGCGCGGGGCCCTCGACGGGAAGCGTGCAAGCCAGGTGGGCCGCACCGGCGCGAGACACCGCGCCGTCCATCGCGCTGGTCACCACGACCTCGACACCGAGCTGCCAGGCCAGGGCCGCGTAGCGGCGGGCGCGGAGCACCCCCCCCACCACCGGAAGCTTGAACACCAGCACGTCGACCGCCGGTCGCTTGCCACCGAAGAGACCGTCGCGCGCGCCAGGAACGCCGATCGACTCGTCGGCGGCGATGCGCGAGAGCGACCGGAGCTTTCGCAGCCCGTCGAAGTTGGTCGCGGCCAAGGGCTGCTCCACGTACTCCAGCCGGCACGAGGCGAAGGACTCGAGGCGCGTCCGGGCCTCGGCCTCGGACCAGGCGCCGTTCCCGTCGACGCGGATGCGCACGTTGGGTCCGACCGCCGCGCGCACCGCCGCGAGCCGTGCGGCATCCTGCTCGGCGGTCAGCGCTCCGACCTTGATCTTCAGGGTGTCGAAGTTTTCGTGCGCGCGGGCCCGTGCCTCGGAGACCAGGGCATCGACCTCGTCGTCGATGAGCAGCGCGTTGACCCGGACGGAGCGGGGCTCGGTCCCGAGGAAGGTGGAGAGCGGGACCCCGGCGTGCTGGGCTCCGGAATCCAGCAGCGCCAGCTCCACGCCGGCACGGGTGGCCGGCGCCTCGTGGAGGATGGGGATCTTCCGGATCCGATCCGCGACCTCGTCGGCACTTTCCGGAGGCGACGTGCCCCGGAGCGCCGCGGCAGCGTCGGAGAGCGCCGCGCGCGCCTTCTCCTCCGGCTCGGTGCCGAACCCGGGGAGCAGCGTCACCTCGCCGAGGCCGTCCCCGAACCGGAGCATGAACCCCTCGATGCCCGATCGAATCCCAGCTCCGCTCAGGATCGCCGAGCGGAACTTGAGGCTCCGCGGCCGGATGAGGAGCTCGGTGGTCATGACCGTCCCAGCCAGGCGCCGAGGGCGAGGAGGAGCCCGAACGCCGCCTGGAAGCGGGCGGTGCCCCCCAGCGCCGGATTGAGCGAGTTGCCCGTGGTGCGCAGCACGCGCGAGAGCGGCGGCCAGACCAGCGGCGTCGCCAGCAGCGCGAGCAGCACCGGCCAGCGTGCCCAGCCCAGGGCGACCAGGACCACCGGCATCGCCAGCGCGATGAGAAGGAGCACGACGTACTCGCCGCGGCCGAAGCCTCGCCCGAAGCGGACGACGAGCGTGTGCTTGCCGGCTCGTGCGTCGGTCTCCATGTCGCGCAGGTTGTTGACCACCAGGATCATCGTCCCGATGGCGCCGACGGCCACCGCGGCCGGCCACACCGCGGGGACCAGGTGCAGCGCCTGGGCGTAGAACGTGCCGGGCACCGCCACCAGACCGAAGAAGACCATCACGAAGAGATCGCCCAGCCCGTGGTAGCCGAGCGGGTACGGGCCGCCGGTATACGCCCAGCCCGCGAGCACCGAGGCCAGGCCGATGACCACGAAGGGCCACCCGCCCCGGGCGACGAGGGAGATCCCGACCGCGACCGCCAGCGTGAAGCAGGTGGCTCCCGCGGCGAGCACGGTCTGCGGCGCGATGAGCCCGCTCTGGGTGACGCGGGTGGGGCCCACACGCTCGTGGGTGTCCGCACCCTTCCGGAAGTCGTAGTAGTCGTTGGTGAGGTTGGTGCCGATCTGGATCAGCACCGCGCCCGCGAGCGCCGCCAGCGCCGGCCAGACCACCGCCATCCCCGCCCCCAGCGCGAACCCGGTGCCCACCACCACCGGCACGATGGCGGCGGTGAGCGTCTTCGGCCTGGCGGCGAGCAGCCAGGTCCGGAGCGAGGGCGAGGCTGCGGGGGCGGCGGCGATCACGGGCGGCGCGGGAACTTCTTGAAGTCGGGCTTCCGCCGCTCGACGTACGCGTTGCGGCCCTCCTGGGCCTCGGCGGACATGTAGAAGAGCAGCGTCGCGTTGCCGGCGAGCTCCTGGATGCCAGCCTGGCCGTCCAGATCGGCGTTGAATCCGGACTTGAGCAGCCGGAGCGCCAGCGGGCTGAGCGCGAGCATCTCCTGGCACCACTTGAGGGTCTCCGCCTCCAGCTCGGCGAGCGGAACGACGGTGTTGACCAGTCCCATCTGCAGCGCCTGCTGCGCGTCGTACTGGCGGCAGAGGAACCAGATCTCCCGGGCCTTCTTCTGGCCGATGATCGACGCGAGGTAGCTCGAGCCGAACCCACCGTCGAAGCTGCCCACCCGGGGGCCGGTCTGGCCGAAGCGGGCGTTGTCCGCGGCGATGGTCAGGTCGCAGACCACGTGCAGCACGTGGCCACCGCCAATGGCAAAGCCCGCCACCATCGCCACCACCGGCTTGGGGAGGGAGCGGATCTGCTTCTGGAGATCGAGGACGTTGAGGCGCGGAACGCCGTCGCTCCCCACGTAGCCCTCGCTGCCGCGGATCCGCTGGTCACCGCCGGAGCAGAAGGCCTGATCGCCCGCTCCGGTGAGGACGACGACGCCGACCTCGGGATCTTCCCGGGCGTCGTTGAACGCGGAGCTCATCTCGAACAGCGTCTGGGGCCGGAAGGCGTTCCGGACCTCTGGGCGGTTGATGGTGATCTTCGCGATGCCGTTCCACTTCTCGTAGACGATGTCCTTGTCGTCCCGGACCTTCTTCCACTCTGGCTTCATCCCTGGTTGCTCCCGAGCTCGCTGTCCACGAGCGGCCGTTCGATCCACGGAGCCGACAGGAAGGAGGTCACTTCGCGTGCCCACTCCTCTGGCGACTCCAGGTGTGGCGCGTGCCCCGCGCCGGGGAAGACGTGGCCCCAGACCAGCGGCATCTCGGCCGCCATGGCCCGGGCGATCCCGGTGAACTTCTCGTCGCGCTCGCCGCTGAGCAGCAGCGTCGGCGCTCGCACCGTCCACAGGCGCGCCCAGTAGCTGGGCTGGGCGCCGAGGGAGAGCGCGCGGAGCGAGCCGGCGAGCGCATCCGGGCGATGGGAGAGCCGGCGCTCGTGCAGTCTCACACGCACGTCCACGGGAAGGCTGCGCAGGCCGTCGAAGAGGGACAGTGCCTCCCAGCGGCGGACGAAGGCTTCCAGCCCGTCCCGCTCGATGACCTGGGCGAGCGCGGCGTCCTCACGACGGCGCTCGCACCGATCGCGGCGACGGCGGAGCCCCGGGTTGCCGGACTCGAGGACCAGGCGCCCCACCCGTTCCGGCGCGCGGAGGCAGAGTCCGAGGGCGACGCGGGCGCCCAGGGAGTAGCCGGCGACGTCCACCCGCTCGAGCCGCTTCGCGTCCAGGAGCTGGAGGAGCTGATCGACGGTCCCCGCGAAGGTGGTGTCCGGGTCGAGCGGGCTCTCTCCGTGCCCTGGCAGGTCCGGCGCGAGGACGTGGTGGCGGCTCCCGAGCAGCGGACGCAGATGACTCCAGGCCTCGCGGTTGCCGGTGAACCCGTGGATCAGCAGCAGGGGCGGACCCTGCCCCCAGGAATCGTGGGCGAGCGTGCTCATGGGCCGCCCTCCTCGAGCGCGCGGGCCACGGCCGCTCCGAGCGCATGGTGAACCTCGACGTTGGTCGCCCGGTCGACGACGCGCGCCTCGACGACGTGCAGCCCGGGGCGGCCGGCATCCTCGAGCGCGGCGGCCAGGTCGGCCGGTGTCTCCGCCCGGGTGAAGCGCGCGCCCCCGAGCGCGGCCGCGTGCGACAGGTCCGTCGCGTGCGGGGTGCCGAAAAGCGCCTCGAAGCGAGGGTTGCCGCGGGCGAGGGGAAGGAAGCTGAAGATGCCCCCGCCGTCGTTGTTGACCACCACCACCGTCAGCGCGAGGCCGGCCCGGCGGGCGTGCACCAGCGCCCCCAGGTCGTGGAGGAAGGCGAGGTCGCCCACCAGGGCCACCGTGGGCGCACCCGAGGCCGCAGCGAGTCCGAGCGCGGTGCTGACGTTCCCGTCGATGCCGTTGAGTCCCCGGTTCGCGAGCACGCGAACCGCCCCGGCGGGAGCAGCCGCGAACGCATCGACGTCGCGGATGGGCATGCTGCTGCCGACCAGGAGGCGCGCGCCGGGAGGCAGGGCCGCGACGACAGTCCGGGCGACGCCGGGCTCCGTCAGCCGCCGCTCGGAGGCGAGCGCGCCCTCGAGGGCCGCTCCGGCGCGGGCGCTCGCCCGGAGGAATCCGTCGGCCCAGGCGGCGCGGCGCGGCGCGGTCGCGGCGGTGAGGGCCTCGCAGATGGCGACGGCGTCGCCCTCGAGGACGAGCGCGGCGCGGTGCTGCGGATCCACCGGTTCGCGCCCCTCGGAGACGAGCACGACCTCGGCGCCCGAGGCATCCAGCCACTCGCTCACCTTGCGGGAGGAGAGCCCGCCACCGAGCCGCACGACGAGGTCCGGACGGACGGAGAGCGCCCACCCCTCGTTGCGGAGCAGGAGGTCCAGGTGGCCCACCCCGGCCTGTCCCGGAGCCCAGCGCACGTTGCTCGTGGCCTCGGCCAGCAGCGGGTAGCCGTGGGAGGCCGCGAGCGCGCGCACGGCACCATCCAGCCGGTCGGCGCGGGAGCGCGGCCCCACCACCACCACCCCGCGCTCGGCGGCAGCGAGGCGGCGCCGGACAGCGTCGAGCTCGGCGGCGGGAGGAACCAGCGTGGGCTGGACGGTCCGGAGGAAGGGAGCGTCACCCCGCCCCTCGAGCGCCTCGGTGTCGAGCCCGGGCGGGACGGCGGCGTCCGGAACCGGGGCGAGCGGCTCGCGGAAGGGGACGTCCAGGTGCACCGGTCCGGACGGACGACCGAGGGCGGCGGCGACGGCGCGGGAGACGACGGCGCGCAGGTGCCGGAACGCGGCCGAGCTTGCCTCGGGAACGACGAGGCTCTCGGAGGCGCGGACGAAGCGGCCGAAGAGACCGTGCTGGGGCATCGTCTGCGCGGCGCCGAACCCGTGGAGCTCCCACGGTCGGTCCGCGGTGATGGCGATGAGGGGGACGCCGGAGGCAGCCGCCTCGACCATCGCCGGGAAGAGGTGGGTTCCGGCGCTTCCCGAGGTGACGAGCACCGCGGCGGCCCGCCCCGTCTCGAGCGCGAGTCCGAGGGCGAAGAAGCCGGCCACGCGCTCGTCGAGCACCACCCAGCTCCGGATGGCCGGCGCGGCGTCCCCGGCGGCGAGCGCGAGCGGAGCGCTGCGCGCCCCCGGACAGACGACGAGGTCGCTCACCCCACCCCGCTGGAGCTCCTGGACGAGCGCCCGTGCCCAGAGGGTGTTGAGCGAGGGCACTGCGTCAGCCCTCCACCGCGAAGGCACGAAGCATGAAGCGCGCCTTCACCGCCGTCTCTGCCCACTCGCCATCGGCGGTCGAGCCCGGGACGCAGCCCGCTCCGGAGTAGAGGCGCGCCGCATTGCCCCGGACGAGGGCACAGCGGAGGGCGACGCGCAGGTCGGCGCGGTCCGGACCGAGCCAGCCAATGGCGCCAGCGTACCAGCCACGCGCGAGGCGCTCGTGCGTCCGGAGGAAGGCCAGCGCCTCCTCGCGGGGAGTGCCGCCCACCGCAGCGGTGGGGTGCAGGGCACGGACGACGTCCGCCGGGGTGACGCCGGGACGGAGCCGGGCGCGCACCGGGGTGCGGAGGTGAGAGACGTAGCCGAGCGCCAGCGGCTCGGGCGCGGCGCCGATCTCCACCTCGGACGAGAGTGGGAGGAGCGCGGCGCGGATGCTCTCCACCACCGCGGCATGCTCGCGCGCCTCCTTGTGGCCACCGGTGAGCCGCTCCAGCTCGCCCGGCGCGGCGCTGCTGGCGAGAGCCTGGGTCTCCAGCCGGCCGGCCTCGAGGATGAAGAGCCGCTCGGGGCTCGCCCCGAGGAGCGTGGTGCCGTCGCTGGCGCGGAGCTCGTACCCGACGGCCGGCCCGGCGATGGAGCGCATGCGCTCGCGCACCTCCGGGATCGAGAGCGGTGCGTCCGCCTCGAGCTCGAGAGCGCGGGCGAGCACCACCTTGCGCAGGTGGCCCGACTCGAAGGCGCCGAGCGCCTCGGAGACGAGGACGTCCCAGGCCGTCCGATCCTGAGGCCGGAGATGAGGCGGCCGTCGCGTCGCCCGCGTCTGGCCGGAGCCCGGGGGGACCTCGACCAGCCGCACCCGGGCCTGCGCCAGGACGGCGGATGCGCGCTCGCGTGCGGCAACGAGGCCGTCCTCTCCGACGCGGACGAACGCGCGGAGCTCGGCGGTGCGCCCGTCGGTGCCGAGGAGCAGCTCGGGGACGACGGCCCACGCAGCGGGAAACGCCTCCCACCATCGATCGAGAGCGGCCGTGGCGTCGAAGGCGAAGCCGCCGAACCAGGGCGCCGGCGGACGAGCGTCGCCTCCCTCCGTCACGACCTCCGAGCGCGCCACGGCCTCGAGGAGCTCGACGTGCCCCGGAGCGCGAAGGACTGCGGCCACGCCCGTGCCGGCCCAGTTCCACGCGCCGTCGGACCAGGAGAGCGTCCACGGCTCGGGAAGGCGCGCGGCGGGAGACACGTGGGCCGCGATGCCCAGGACCTGCACGCGACCGGAGGTGATTCCTTGCATGAGGTGACGCATCGAGAGCTGGACGCGGATGCTGTTGAGGTTCTACGTCCGGCGGGCTATCCCTGCACGTGGAAGTTCAAGGAGCCTTGAACCCCTTGAATTCCATATCTCGATGAGACCCACAAGTCCTGCCGCTGATCCGTCGATCCCGGCGCGCGTGCTCAGGCCCGCCCGCCCGTCGGGCACGCGCGTCGCCGTGGGGCCTGTGGAGATCGGCGGCGCGGCGTTCGTGGTGGCCGCCGGTCCCTGCGCGGTGGAGAGCGCGGGGCAGACCGAGGCCGCGGCGGAGGCAGTGGCCGCGGCGGGAGCTCATCTGCTCAGAGGCGGAGCGTTCAAGCCGCGCACGAGCCCCTACGCGTTCCAGGGCCTGGGGGAGGCGGGGCTGGCCATCCTCGGCCGGTCCGGCGCGCGGCACGGGCTGCCGGTGGTGGCGGAGGTCCTCGAGACCTCGCAGCTCGCCTCGATGATCGACCACGTGGACGTCCTCCAGGTGGGCGCGCGCAACATGCAGAACTTCGCCTTGCTGCGGGCGCTGGGGAAGGTGCGGCGGCCCGTGCTCCTCAAGCGTGGCTTCTCGGCGACGGTGGACGAGTGGTTGCTCGCCGCGGAGTACCTCCTGGACGGCGGGAACACCCAGGTCATCCTCTGCGAGCGTGGCATCCGCACCTTCGAGACGGCCACGCGGAACACGCTCGACCTCGCGTCGGTGGCGCTGGTGAAGCAGCGGAGCCACCTCCCGGTGCTCGTCGATCCGTCGCACGCCACGGGGCTGCGCGAGCTGGTCATTCCGATGGCGCTGGCGGCGGCGGCTTCCGGAGCGGACGGGCTCCTGGTCGAGGTGCACGCAAGGCCGGACGAGGCGCTGTGTGATGGGCGCCAGGCGCTGACGCCCGAGCTGTTCTCGGAGCTGATGCAGCGTCTGCCGGGCGTGCTGCACGCGGTGGGGCGCACGCTGCACCACCGGGTGTCGACGGCGCCGGCGGTGCGGGCCGTCTCGCCATGAGCGAGCAGGTCCGGCAGATGTTCTCGTCGATCGCGACGAGATACGACGTCACCAACGTCGTCCTCAGCTTCGGCGTGGACCGCTGGTGGCGGCACGTCACGGTGAAGACGGCGCGCACCGGCCCGGGGATGCGGGTGCTGGACTGCGCGACCGGAACCGGGGACCTGGCGCTGGCCTTCCGCCGGACGGGGGCGGAGGTGGTGGGGACGGACTTCTGCGCGCCGATGCTCGAGCCGGCGCGGCAGAAGGCACGGGCGGCGGGGCTCGACGTCACCTTCGAGGTGGCGGACGCGATGGCGCTCCCCTACCCGGATGCGAGCTTCGACGTGTCGTCGATCTCCTTCGGGATCCGGAACGTGGACGACCCCGTGAAGTGTGTGCGGGAGATGGCGCGGGTGGTGAAGCCGGGTGGTCAGGTGCTGGTCCTCGAGTTCGGGCAGCCCCACGGGCTCTGGGGCGCCCTCTACCGGCTGTACTCGCGCGTGGTGATGCCGACCGTCGGCGGGCTGCTGACCGGAAACAAGGCGGCGTAGCA
>CAZDSB010000541.1:0-11225 GCA_964507515.1 uncultured Myxococcaceae bacterium | reverse complement strand
ACCACCATCTGCTCGGTGTAGTGGGCCCAGCCCTCGACGTTGGTCCCCGCGGCGAGGAGCTTCCGCACCTTGGTCGCCACCTTCGGCATCCACAGTGCCTGGAGGAAGTGTCCCGGGTAGGCCTCGTGGACGTCGGTCATCGCCAGGATGGGCGTGGAGAACGCCCGGAGGTGCTCCTCCACCTGCGCGGGGCTCCAGCTGTCCTCGGTGGGGGTGACGTAATAGTAGGACTCGGTCGCCTTCGTCTCGTACGGCCCCGGCGCATCCAGCGAGGCGAACGAGCCGTTGCGCGCGTACGGCGGCGTGGGCTCCACCTTCGGGCGGACCTCGGAGGGGAAGGTCACGAGGTTCTTCGAGACCACGAACTGCCGGACCCCCTCCAGCGAGCGGCGCACCGCGGGGATGAGGTCCTTCGCTGTCGGGTGGTCCGACTGCATCGACTCCATCACCTGGTTCACGGTCTTCCGCCGGTCGATGAGCGCCGCCGTCTGCACCGCCGCCTCGTGGTCCGCCTTGAGCTGCGCCTCGCCCTTCGCCAGGAGCGAATCCAGCGGCTCGGAGACCATGTCCTCGGTCTGCAGCTTCTCGGAGAAGAACGCCGGGCCGATGGCCCAGCTCCCGGTGCTCCGCTTCGTGAGGTCCTTCTCCAGGAAGTGGATCCAGTCCTGCGTCGCCGCGTAGGCGGTGGTGTTGGCGCGGTTGAAGTCCGCCAGCGCGAACACGTCGCCGGCCGCGGCATCCTTCCCCCACGGCCCCACCGAGTCCTGGAGGAAGCCCAGGGCACCGTTCGCCATCCGGATCGCGAGCTCGGTCCACTCCTTGGGCGGCGTCTTCATGTTCGCCTTGCCCGCGGCGTACACCTTCGGGACCATCCGGAGACGCGCGGTGACCGACTTCAGCCGCTCGGACGCCGGGGCGAAGTCGCGCTTCAGCAGCGCGTCGATGCCCTCCCCGGGGATGCGGGAGTAGGTCATCGGGTTCTGGAGCCGGAACCCCATCTTCTCCCACTCGAGAAGGTCGGCCCGGATGCGCGACTCGAGCGCCTCGAGGTCGATGAGGTTGTCGTAGGGGAGCGCCACCCGCTCGGTCCACAGCGCCACGGCGCGGTCGAGCATCTCTTGCAGCTTCTGGACGTGGGTCGCGACGCGGGCCGCGCTGAAGTCCTCGAGCGTCGGGTCGTACTGGTGAAAGCCGTTCTGCGTGCCGATGGTGGGCTCGAAGGCGAACCACTCGGCGAAGTAGTCGTTCTCCAGCTTGGAGTACCGGCCCTGGGCCTCCTCGCGAGAGAGGCCCGTTCCGTGGGCGCAGGCGAGCAGACTCAGGACGGCGAGCGGAAGCGCGGATCTGGGCATGAGCCGCCTGCTTACTACGGCAGCCTGCCCGCCATGTGTCCTCCGTCGATGGGCAGGGCGACTCCACTCACGAAGGACGACTCGTCCGAGGCCAGGTAAACCGCCGCCCAGGCGACGTCGTCCGGCTTGCCCAGCCGTCGCAGCGGGATGTCCCGGATGAGCATCTTCTCGCCCTGCTCGGGCGTGAGCCCCAGACCCTGCACGAAGGCGTCGACCATCGGGGACTGCGTCCACACCGGGCAGAGCGCGTTGGCGCGGATGCCGCTCGGAGCGCCCTCGAGGGCGAGGGTCTGGACGAGCTGCAGCACCGCGGCCTTGCTCGGCCCGTACGCTCCGAGCATCGGAGTGCCGTGCAGCCCCGCGATGCTGGACATCACCACGATGCTGCCGCCCCGGTCGCCCTCCCGCATCGCCCGCAGCGCGTGACGGGCGCAGAGGAAGACGCCGGTGAGGTTCACGTCCAGGACGCGCTGCCAGTCGTCGAGCGACAGGTCCGCGAGCGGTCCCGGCGCGCCGATGCCCGCGTTCGCCATCAGCACGTCGAGCCGGCCCCAGCGGCTCACCGCATCGGCGACCGCTGCCTCCACCTCGGGCTCACGCGCGACGTCGACCCGGCGTGCGGCCGCCTGCGCGCGCACGGCGGCGGGCATCGCGGCGAGCGTCTCCTCGCAGCCCGCGAGGTTCACGTCGGTCACCAGCACCCGCGCGCCCTCGGCCACGTAGCGCAGCGCGATGGCGCGGCCGAGGCCCGAGCCTCCTCCGGTGACTACGGCCACCTTTCCGTCCAGTCGCGCCATGTCTCCCTCGCTCGTTCCGGTCCGAGCATGCACCGCCGGGGTCGACGGCGGCGAGGCGCTCAGAGATGTGCCGAGCGCGCCATCGCCGGCGCTCCGCCCAGGGCGCGCAGCAGCGAGCCGCCCTCCCAGGTGCCCACGTGGCGCTTGCCGTTGATGAACAGGGTCGGCGTGCCGCTGACGCCGCTGCGCAGCCCGCCGTCCACCTCGCGGGCCACGTGGGCCCGGTGGGTGCGCGCCTGCAGCTCGCTGGCGAAACGCTCGAGGTCGAGCCCGAGGAACCCGGCGATCGCTCCCGGATCCGCCGGCTCGTCGGTCTGCAGCAGCGCCTCGTGCATCTCCCAGAAACGCCGCTGCGTTGCTGCCGCGTGCGCCGCCTCGGCCAGCAGCGTTGCCTCCGGATGGAGTTCCTCGCGCGGGAAGTGGCGGAAGGCGTAGCGCATTCTCCGGCCGAGCTTCCGCCGCGCCACCTCGACGAAGGCCGAGGCTCGCCGGGTGTACGGGCACGTGTAGTCGCCGTACATGACCAGCGTCAGTGGAGCATCTGCGTTGCCGAGCACGTGATCCTCTGGGCCGATGGGAAGGGCGAGCCGGGGATGACGAGCCATGCAGACCTCCGGGGCGGGAAGGCGGGCGAGTGGACGCGGAATCTGGGGCCGGAGTCCGACAGCTCGTGTGACACTCAGGTGACGCGTGTATGGCGCACCGCGCCTGGCCGGTCTGCCAGGCGCCTGACGCCGAGCAGGAGCAAGGCGATTGCGGCGAGGCCCGCACCGGTCGCGCAGACGCCGATCCACCCGGCGTGTACCCAGGCGCGCGTGCCCACGAGGGAGCCGAGCGCACCACCGGTGAAGTAGGTGACCATGTACACGGTGTTGATCCGGCTCCGGGCCGCCGGGTCGAGAGCGAAGATGCGCGCCTGGTTGTTGATGTGGCTGGCCTGGGTGCCGAAGTCGAGCAGCACCACCGCGAGCCCGATGAGCACCAGCGAGCCCCCGCCGACGCCGAGCAGCACGAAGCTCACCACGATGAGCGCGCAGCCCACGGCGTTGATGCTCCGTCCGCCGGTCGAATCGGCGAGCCGGCCCACCAGCGGGGCGGCGGCGGCGCCCACGACGCCGATCGCTCCGTAGAGCCCCGCGGCCCGCGCGCCGTAGTGACCGGGAAGCGTCGCCAGGTGCAGCACGAGCGTGACCCAGAACGTGGAGAAGGCGGCGAAGGCGAGCCCGCCGAGCGCGGCGTGCAGCCGGAGGTCCGGATGGGTGCGGACGAGCGTGCCGCAGGAGCGGAGGAGCGCCCCGTACGGCACGCGCGGGCGCGGCGCCTCCGCCGGCAGGCTGGTCAAGAGGAGGAGCCACACCACCGCGTTCATCGCCGCGCCTGCCCAGAAGACCGCGCGCCAGCCCGCCGCGTCGCCGATGAAGCCGGCGAAGGTCCGGGAGAGGAGGATGCCGACCAGCAGCCCGCTCATGATGGTGCCCACGACCCGCCCTCGCTCCGCGGCGGGCGCCAGGTCCGCGGCAAGTGGCACGAGCAGCTGCGGCACGCAGGTGCAGAGGCCGATGAGCAGGTGCAGCGCGGCGAGCACGCCGAGGGATGGAGAGAAGGGCGCCACGCACAGGAGAACCGTGGTCAGCGCCGTCAGGCGGAGGATGAGCGGGCGCCGGGCGAGCACGTCGCCGAGCGGCACGACCAGCCCCATCCCCAGCGCGTAGCCGACCTGCGCGAGGGTCGGCACCCATCCGGCGACGCCCGGGCCGGCGTGGAAGTCGGCCCGGAGGTCCACCAGCAGCGGCTGCGCGTAGTAGAGGTTCGCGGCCGCCGCGCCGGCCGAGATCGCGAACACGGGGACGAGGCGGCGGGGAAGCGCGGGCACGGGGAGCGGCGTGGAATGCCCCAGCTCCGGGTCTACCGCCACCGAATTTCTCCGGTGCTCGCGTCACGGGTGAGGCCGCCCGCGCAACCTCCTCCCGGGGTCCCGGGTTGGAACGACCGGGCTCGCCGTGTCACTTCGTGCAATGCACGGGATGCGCGAACGTCATCGGTACGATGTGACCCGTGCGGGCAGTGGGCCGTTATTGCTGGGTGTCGGGTGTGGATCCGGACTTGCAGTCCAGACGCCCGACGCATCGAGGTGTCGTGATGTCGGACAACCGTCCTCCCGTGCTGGACCTCGCGCTCGTAGCGCTGCTGATGGCGCTCGCGTTCGACGCGCTGAGCACCGCCCTCATCTGGGGGCTGGTCCAGCACCTGCCGTTCTGAGCCGGCTGGCCATCGTCTCGCCGAGCGCGCGGGCCTGCGCGCGGATCTCGGGAATGGCGGTGGACTCCCAGAGGTCTCCGCGACGGAGTCCCCCCAGCGTCCAGAGCCTGTCCTCGAGCGGACCCAGCACCGCGCCATCGTCGGCGGTGGCGAACCCCAGGCCGTGCGGGCCCGGGCGCGCATTGCCGGAAGCGAGCAGCGAACGCACCAGCGCATCGTCGAGGTCGTGCACGTCCATCACCGGGCCGGTGGTGGGGATGGCAACGTCCACGGCCAGCTCGGCGAGCGAGCGCGCCCCGCGGGGCCGGTAGCGCACCACGACCCGTCCGTCGCGCTCGGCGACGGAGACGACGCGCCCGGCGTGGCGGACCAGCTGGCCTTCGGCCTCGAGCGCGGCGATGCGCGCGCCGACCTCGGGCGGGAGCCGGTGGCGGACGGAGTCGAACCACGGGCGCAGGTGGCGAAGGAAGCGCCGCTGCTCGGCGTGGGTGAGGCCTCGCCAGAGCGCGCCGAGCTCGGACCGGAGCGTGTCCAGCACCGCGCGCGCGTCGCCCCCGGCGGAGGCCGCGCGGAACAGGCGGACGAGGTCGCGGAGGCGTGAGGGCGGCTGCCCGAGGGGAAGCGGCGCGAGCATCCGCGGCGGATGCGTCATGGGCAGGATGCCCCGGCGGGAGAGGAGATGGATGCGGCCCGTGTGCCCGCGAGCGAGGAGCGAGAGCACCACGTCCACCGCGGTGAGCGCCGCGCCGAGGAGGAGTACCTCCGCATCCGGGGGAGGCCAGTCGTCGCGGGCTGCCCAGGGCGTGCGCCAGGCGAGCCGGGCCGGAAGCGCCGTCCACCCCCGCGGAAGCTCGGGCGGGAAGTTGCCGAGGGCGAGCACCGCGCCGCGGGCCAAGAGCGGCGCCCCGCCGGCGAGCTCCACGCGCAACCCAGGGCCGTCCGCAGCGAGCGCGAGCACGCGATCCACCACGCCCGTCACCCGGGAGCCCGCTGCGCCGAGCAGCTCCCCGAGGTACGCGCCGTACAGTCGGCGCTGGAGAAAGGCCTCCGGGTCGGCCTGCTCGCCGCGTGCAGCGAGCCAGCCGAGGAAGTGCGCCGGCTCGTCGGGGAGCGCGCTCATCCTGGCTGCCGGAACGTTGAGGAGGTGCTGGGGCTCCTGCGTGGAGTAGGCGACGCCGCGCGCGAATGCGCCGGTGGTGTCGACCAGGGTGACCGGCCCGAGCTCCGGCAAGCGGGCGAGGGCGACGGCGGTGAGCGTGCCGCTCGCACCTCCACCGACGATGACGACGCCGTCCGTCATGCGGTGGACGTCCGTCGCGGCTCGATGCTTCCGTCCCGCGGCATCCCACCGCAGGGTCGAGGGTCGTGATGTCGCTGCCCGACCTCGAGGCGCTCCTGGGAAGCCTGCCCCCTCTCCGGTTGCGTGCGGAGGAGCTCGCCGCGCTCTCTGCCGGCTGGCCGGGCGCGCTGGACGTCGAGGCGCTCGTGGCGCGTGCCCGCTTCGGCGACCATGGCTACACCCGGACCGTCCTCCACCGCTGTACCGGCTGGGAGATGCTGCTCGCGGGCTGGCTTCCGGGTCAGCGCACGGCGGTGCACGGACACGGGGAGAGCTTCGGCACGACCTGTGTCCTCGAGGGCGCGCTGACCGAGCTGGAATACCGGCTCGCGCCGGGCGGCCAGGTGCGGAAGGGCGAGCGGCGCAAGCACGGCCCGGGGAGCGTCTTCCACGAGCAGCCGTACACCATTCACCACGTCGAGCATGCAGGACGGGTCCGCTCGGTGAGCCTGCACCTGTACGCGCCTCCGCTGCGGCGGATGGAGCTCTACGACGGGTCGACGGGAACGAGCCAGCCGCGCCGGTCCGGCCGCCGCGACCCGAAGAGCTCGGTCAACGTGCGGTAGAGCCGTTCGGCCACCTCGCCGCGCCGGTCGCCGAGCTTCATGACCTTGTCGCCCCATTGCAGCTCGCCGATGGCGGAGATGGTGGCGGCGGTCCCGGTGCCAAAGGCCTCGGCGAGCTTTCCCCTGGCGGAGGCCTCGGCGACCTCGGCGATGCTCACCGGGCGCTCCTCGACCTTCACCTTCCACTCACGCAGCAGGACCAGAATGGAGTCGCGGGTGACGCCGGCGAGCAGCGAGTCCTCCAGCGGCGGCGTGACCACCGTGTCGCCGATGCGGAAGAAGACGTTCATCGTCCCCGCCTCCTCGACGTTCCTGTGGTTCTGGTCCAGCCAGATGACCTGGTGGAAGCCGGCCTTCTTCGCGCGCTCGCCGGCCGCGAGGGCCGCGACGTAGTTCGCACCGGCCTTGGCGGCGCCGATGCCGCCGCGGGCGGCCCGGACGTGCTCGGTCTCGACCCAGAGCCGGAGCGGCGCGGGGTTGGGGCCGAAGTAGTTCCCCACCGGCGAGGTGAAGATGCAGAGGAGGTACTTCCGCGAGGGGCGGACCCCCAGGTACGCCTCGGTGCCGATCATCGTCGGCCGGACGTAGAGCGCCGACCCGGCCTCGGTGGGAACCCAGGAAGCGTCCTCGCGCACGATGGCGCGGAGGGCGGAGAGGAAGTCCGCCTCCGGCATCTCCGGCATGCACAGCCGGCGCGCCGACGCGTTGAACCGGCGGATGTGCATGTCCGGCCGGAAGAGGAGGGGGCCCTTCTCGCCGGGGAAGGCCTTCATCCCCTCGAACATCGCCTGGGCGTACTGGAGCGCGCTGGCGGCAGGCTCGATCGGCAGCGGACCGTAGGGAACGATGCGGGGGTTCTGCCATCCACGCCCCTCGTTCTCCGCGAGGAACTGATGGTCGCTGTAGAAGCGCCCGAAGCCGAGGTCTCCGGCCGGCGGCCGGGGCTTCGGCTCTCTGGTGCGCGTCACCTGGATGTCGAACGGCATCGGTTCTCCTCGGGAGCGCCCTTCGGGGAACGTCTCCGGCGCGGCCCATATACCGGTGCGGCGCGGCGGAGGCCACCCCGGACCCGCAACCGTCCGGAGGCAGGCGGGGCCCAAGCTGTGGACGGGACGGTGCGGTGGCGAGATGGACCGGCCGCCGAGTGTCGTGGGGTGTTCTCCCCTGGGCCCCATGCCGACCGGTCGGTCAAGCGAGGTGGGGGTCAGGGAACGGTGAGGATCTCGGTCCCGTCGCGGGTGACGAGGATCGTGTGCTCCATCTGCGCCGAACGGAGTCCGTCAGCGGTGACGGCGGTCCACCCGTCGTTCCAATGCTTCACGCCCCAGCTGCCCTCGGTGAGCATGGGCTCGATGGTGAAGATCATCCCCTCCTCGAGCACGGTGCTCGCGGAGGCGTCGTCGAAGTGGGGGATCTGCAGCTCGGTGTGGAAGATCTCGCCGATGCCGTGCCCGCAGTAGTTGCGGACGACGCCGAATCCGTTCGCGGCGGCGTGGGCGGTGATGGCCTGGCCGATGGCGCGGATCTCCCGTCCGGGCCTGACGGCCTCGATGCCCTTCATGAGGGCTTCCTCGGTGACGCGGATGAGCTTGCGGGCCGCCTCGTCGACCTCGCCGACGGCGAAGGTGGCCGAGCAGTCACCGTGCATGCCCTCGAGGAAGATGGTGACGTCGCAGTTGACGATGTCGCCCGCCTCCAGCGGACGGTCGTCGGGGATGCCGTGCACCACGACCTCGTTGACGCTGGTGCACATGCTCTTCTGGAAGCCGTGGTAGCCGAGGGTGCTCGGGTAGCCGCCGCGCGCGATGTACGCGGCGTGGGCGATGGCGTCGAGCGCGTCGGTGGTGACGCCGGGAGCGACGCGTCCGCCGACCTCCTGGAGCACCTGCGCGGCGGCGCGGCAGGCGCGCCTCATCCGGTCGAGGCGGGTGGCGGGGTCACCGCGGGTGCCACGTCCGGGACGGCCCGAGGGGATGTAGTCGGGGCGAGGAATCTCGGGGGGGACGGTGCGCATCGGGGAGATGCGGCCGGGCTTCACGCGCCGGAGCTTGGGGGCCGGGGTTCCCGAGCGCGCGTCCGCCTCGCGGTGACACTTCTTGTACTTGAGGCCGCTCCTGCACCAGCAGGGTTCGTTGGGGCCAGGACGGGCCACGGAGAGCTGGGGGTCGTTCACGGCGGACCCCTTCCTCTAATTCGTCGGGCTCACCGCCGCCAGGGGGCCTCGTGCCGGGACGTCGGGTACCTCCGTGCGAGGCGCAGTGGAACGCCTGCGCTGGAAGATGCGGTCGTCCGGCCGGCCGACGAGGTAGGTGACGATGTCTCGCAGCTCGGTGTCGGTGAGGCGGTCCAGCGGGAAGGGAGGCATCTGCTTCGCGTCGTGGGGAGCGATCCATCGCACGCGGGCGACGAGGTAGTCGGGCTCGTAGAGGCCGACCTCCAGTGGGGGACGCATGGCCCCCTCGCCGTGACAGCGACCGCAGAATCGCTCGGTCAGGACGGCGCCGCGCTTTCCGTCCCCGCCGGTGGGCCGGTCGATGCCGGTCTTCCGGGCGAGGAGGAGCGAACGGTAGTCGAGCGGGGGAGAGGCGTCGGGCGAGATGCGCCGGAGGTAGGCGCCGAGATCGGCGAGCTGGGTCCCGTCGCCGCCGCCGGGCCGGAGCATGAAGCGGCGGACGCAGAGGTCCGCGGCGTCCTCCGGGGTGGTGGCGAAGCCGCGCCAGAAGCTGGAGCGGCGCGCGCTGTTCCACAGCGAGGTGTTGGAGGAGGCGTGTCCGAGGGGGTCGAGGCTGCCGGAGCGCTCGTCGCGCCAGGCGTGGCAGCTGGCGCAGGCGAGGGCGTTCTGCTCGCCGCCGGCGGTGGGGTCGCGGAAGAGGCGCTCGCCGCGGCCCTCGGGTGAGGTGAGGGAGAACTCCCAGCTGACGGGGCGGGGCTGTGCCTTCGGCTTCTCGGGGCGGCGGGCGACGTTGACCGCGAGCTCGACGCGCGGCGGGCGGCCGGTGGCGGCGCCGGCCGCCGGGGTCGGCGCGGGTGGCGGCGCGACGAGCGCGGTCGCGGGCGTGGCAGGTGCGTTGCCGCGGAAGGTGGCCTCGAAGCGGACGCGAGCGACGGTGCCGAGCTTGAGGAAGAGACGCGCGGGGCGGGGGATGCCGTACTCGGTGAAGGGGACGTCGAAGCTGCCGGTGACCTGGAGGTTCCGGTGGCCGGCCTCGTCGGAGAGGAGGACCCAGATGGGGATGCGGACCGGGTGGTCCTTCCCGTGGAGGGAGAGGGTGCCGACGGCGTCGGCCTGTGCCTCGCGGCCGGGGACGAGGGCGCCCGCGCTGGGCCGCTCCAGGCGGGTGAGGGTGAGGACGGCCTCGGGGAAGCGATCGGTCTGGAAGAACTGATCGCGCAGGTCCTCGTCGCGCAGGGTGAGTCCGGTGGTGAAGCCGGTGAGCGAGATGTGGACCTTGCCGGTGCCCTCGGACCACGTGGCCTCGTCGAGGCGGAGCTCGCCGGTGAGGCCGGAGCTGCTGCCCTCGATGGCGTCGAGCGGGGCCTCGACGCGGAAGCGGGCGCGGCCGCTGCCCATCTGGAGGGTCCACGGCCGCGGCTCGGCGGAGGCGAGGGCGGGCAGCAGGAGGAGGAGGAGGAGCGGAGTCTTCCAGGTCATCGGACGTCCACCAGGACCCGGGTTCGGGTGAGTCGATCGACGAGGGTGGGCTTGCGGAGCGCGGCGGGGAGCAGGCCGAGCAGGGCGAGGGTTGCCCAGGCGGCGCCGCCGATGCCGAGGGGCACGTACGCGACGGCGGACGCCGAGTGACTGATGAGGGAGTAGGCGAGGGCGAGGGCGGCGGTCCAACCCCACTGGAGGAGGGCGCGGACGCCGGCACGGAGCGGGGGGACGTCGCCGTCGGCCAGGGTGCGGACGCGGAGCCGCATGAGCCACTGGCCGGGCGAGGCGTCGAGGAAGGCGATGCCGAGGCCGAGCCAGACGGCGAACCAGGCGGGGGCGGCCCAGGGAGCGGTCTCGAAGAAGAGGAGGAACAGGCCGGCGGCGGGGAGGAGGTCGAGGATGCCGGCGACGAGGCGGACGAGCGGAGCGGGGGCGACCTGCGGCTGGGGCGCGGCGTGGCGAATGGCGCGGGCGAGGTCCTTGTGGGACGGGAAGCGCGCGTCGGCGTCGGCGCGAAGACAGCAGTCGACGATGCTGGCGAGGGCCCGGGGGACATCGGGCTTGGCGCGGCGGACGGGGGCGATGCCGGCCTGGATCTGCTGGAGGGCGTCCGCAGCGGTGCGGGCGCTGACGGGGGGAGCGCCGACGAGGAGGTGGAAGATGGTGGCGCCGAGCCCGTAGACGTCGGCACGCTGGTCGAGCGGCTCGCCGCGAAGCTGCTCGGGTGACATGTACGGGAGCGTGCCCATCACCGAGCCGGCGATGCTGAGGCCGGGGGCGCTCGCGAGCGGGCTCTTGACGAGCGTGTCGTGGTCGCTCGGGGCATGGGTCGACGTGACGAGCCCGAAGTCGGCGACGTGGGCGATTCCGTAGCGATCGAGGAGGACGTTCGCGGGCTTGAGGTCGCGATGGATGATGCCGAGGCGGGCAGCCTCGACGAGGGCCTCGGCGATGCCGAGGAAGTGGGTGGCGACCTCGTTCCAGGGAAGCGGCCCCTGGCGGTCGACGGCGTCCTGGAGGGAGCCGCCGTCGACGAGCTGCATGGCCATGAACCAGACGCCGCGTTCCTCGCCGACGAAGTAGACCTGGACGACGTGAGGGTGGACGAGGTTGGCCTGGCTCTGCGCCTCGCGCTGGAAGCGGGCGAGGAAGGAGGGGTCGCCGGCGAGCTCGGGGCGGAGGGTCTTGAGGGCGACGGGGCGGTTCAGCGAGGTGTCGAAGCCGAGGTAGACGGCGCCCATGCCGCCGGAGGCGATC
>CAZDSB010000540.1:0-5353 GCA_964507515.1 uncultured Myxococcaceae bacterium | reverse complement strand
CCGTCGCGGCGAGCGCGGCCCAGATCTGCCTGCGTCACCAGCGCCTCGGCCGCAACGTCCCGGCCCCAGAGGGGCGAGGCTCCCCGGGCGAGCGGGTCGAGCGCCTCGGCGGCGGCGGCGAGGTTTCCCTGGCGGCGGAGGATGCGGGCCAGTCCGAAGCGTGCGTCCGGGTAGACCCGCGAGGTCGCCGGAACCGCCGTGAAGAGACGCGCGGCCGCGTCGAGCTCTCCCAGATCCTCTCGCGCGAGCCCGGCCTGGAGGCGGCAGCGATCCGCGATCGCCGGCAGCTCGGTGGCGAGCGCCTCGAGCTCGGCGGCCTGCGCCGGGGCCGCTCCCATCCGCAGCCGCGCGAGGGCACGCAGGTACCGGACCGCCGGGGTGTCCTTCGCCTTCGACAGGAGCTGCACCGTGCGCTCGTACCGGCCGGCCTCGAACTCGGCGCGCGGCGCGGCCAGCTCACCGGTGAACACCGGGTCCAGCATCTGGAGGCTCACCCGGCGACCGGTCGGCACGGCGGGGGCGGCCGGCGACGGTCCGGCGGGAAACGCAGGATTCCAGACCTCCGCGACGTCGTCGGGCACGAGGCCCTGTTCCACGTCCGGGGCGGAGTCGGCGGGTGCGGCGGGGGACGTCTCGGGTGCTGCGCTGAGGACGAGGAGGGCGGCGAGCGGGAGGAGCACGGGGGGCCGGGCGAGCCCCCGGAGTGTGAAGGGTCCGTCCACCGCGCGCAACCATTGGGGATTAGACTTGTCCCCCGGTCCCGTCCCCGATGGACATTCGCACCCAGACCGCGCTGCTCGCCTGCATCGTCGCCACGGCCCTCGGGCTGTCGCTGGTGCTGCGGAGCGGCCGCGCCCGGGTGCTGACGGCGTACGCGGTGTTCGCCTTCGCCGCCGGGGCGTTCTACCTGGCGGACTTCCTTCGCAGCGTCTTCCTCTCCGGCGGGCTCACCGGCTGGCCGGTGCGGGTGGCCATCGGGGTGCGCCTGCTGGCCGCGGCCATCGTGCCCTCGGCGGCGCTGGGGTTCTTCCTGGAGTTCCTCGGCGGGCAGAGCCAGGGCCGGCGGACCACGCGGCGGGTGGCGACCTTCTCGGTCATCCTGGGCCTCGCCGTCGCGGTGACGCCGCTCGCGACCTCGGCCTGGGGCCGCTGGGTGGTGGCGGTGTGGAGCTTCGGCACGATGCTGCTGTCGCTGTCGCTGCTGATGCGGCGCGTGCGACGGAGCGACTCGAAGACGGAGCGCGCCCGGTTGACCTACCTGGCCATCGGGGCCGCGGCGGCGCTGCTCTTCACGGCGCTGGACGCGCTGGTCACCCTCGGCCTGCCCTTCCCCACCCTCGGACCGGTGGTCACGACGCTGTACCTCTTCTTCCTCGCCCAGACGCTGCTGCGCCTGCGGCTGATGGACCTGCACGAGCTGCTGGGGAAGGTGGCGAGCCAGACGGTGCTGGCGGTCATGCTGGCGACGGTGTTCCTGATCCTCACCGCATGGGTGAAGGGGAACACCTCGCTCTACCTCTTCAACACCGTCCTGGCCGCCTTCGTCATCGGCATCTTGCTCGAGCCGCTCCGGGCGAAGGTCGAGGCCCAGGTGGTCCACATCTTCTTCCGGGAGCGGAGCGAGCTGCTCCGCTCGCTCGCGGCCCTGCGCACGCGGCTCGCGAACCTCATCGACCCGGGGGAGGCGACCGAGGTGATCCTCGACGCACTCGAGGAGACTCGGCGGGTGACCCACGCCTCGGTGTACCTGCTCGCCGAGGATCGCCCCGGGTTCCAGCGGCTGAACTTCCGCGGCCCCGAGCCGATCCCCTTCCTCGACGCGGCCGCTGCGCGAGGGCTCCTCTCGGCCGCCGCGGGCGGGCAGAAGGCCCTTCTCCTCGAGAACCTCGAGCGCCGCATCATCGAGGTTCGCAGCCGGACTGCCGCCGAGGGCCGGCGGAGCCGCGAGGAGCTGAAGCGCGCGCTCGACACCCGGAACGCGCTCCTGGGGCTGAAGTCGGCCTTCACCGTGCCGCTGGTCGGCGGCGACCGGGTGGTGGGCTTTCTGAACCTCTGGGACGAGCGGGTCCCGGAGGCGTTCGCCTCGGACGAGATCGCCATGGTCCTGGAGGTCGCCGAGCGCCTCGCCACCATCGTCGAGAACAGCAAGCTCTACGAGCGGATGCGCGAGCGCGACCGGCTGGCCGCGCTCGGCGAGATGGCGGCGGGCCTCGCGCACGAGATCAGGAACCCGCTGGGGGCCATCAAGGGCGCCGCCCAGTGCCTCGAGCCCCGTCCGCGGGCCGGCGAGGAGGGCGAGTTCCTGGACGTCATCGTCGAGGAGGTCAACCGGCTGAACGGGGTGGTGACGCAGTTCCTCGACTACGCCCGACCGCTGAAGCAGAGCTTCGGCACGGTGGACCTCAACGAGGTGGTGACCCGCACCATCCGGCTCATCCAGAACGAGATCCCCGGGCGGCTCGCCCTGGTGGTGGAGCTGGGCGAGAACCTCCCCGCGGTCGAGGGCGACCCCGAGCAGCTCAAGCAGGTGCTCATCAACCTGGTGCAGAACGCCATCCAGGCGCTGGGGACCGCATCGGGCACCATCCGCGTCCGGACCCGCGGCCCCGAGCGCTTCGCCGACCTGCGCGCCGCCGGCGAATTCGTGGAGATCGACGTCGCCGACGACGGCCCGGGCATCCCTCCCGAGCAGCAGCCCAACATCTTCGTGCCCTTCTTCACCACCAAGCAGAAGGGAACCGGCCTCGGCCTCGCCATCTGCCAGCGGCTCGTGAAGAGCCACGGTGGAAGCATCTCGGTGCAGAGCAAGGTGGGCGAGGGCTCGACGTTCATCGTCCGGTTGCCCGCCCTCGCGACCGCCGGCGCGCCGCGTGCGCCCGAGCCGTCCCGCGAGGGGACGCCCACGCCGAGCGAGCTCGGGCTGCGGCAGAGCCGGCGCGAGCGCGCACGCGAGCGCAGGCGTCGGCGCTCGTCGGTGTAGGCGAGCCGCGCACCCCCGGCTCTTGCAAAGTTTGCGAGGCAAAGTTTGCGCTGACCTCGCACCTGGCCCCCGGGTCGGAGCAACCACCCGGCAGTACACCGGAAAATGAGCAGGCGCCGTGGCGTGTGGCTTGCTGTCCTCGCCACTCGCGATGCGTCACCTCAAGCTCTTCTCCCAGTTCTCCGTGATGTGGGTGCTGGTGTTCGTGATGGCGGCCGGTCCGCTGCCCCTCGGCATCCCTCAGGCTCGGGCGGCGGGTCCCGCGGTCACCGACCTGCCCGGCCTCGCGAACTCGTTCTACACGCCGAAGGTCTTCATCATCTTCGACACCAGCAAGTCGATGGGCTACCGGCCCTTCGATCCGAACAACGACCCGACCGCCATCCGGGACGACTGGGATCCGAACAACCCTGGCAACTCGTGCCAGAACAAGTTCTGCATCGGCAAGCGCGCGCTCTACACGGCGTTGCCCCGGTACACGAACCGCATCGAGTTCGGCCTGTCGGGCTACAGCCAGTACTACCAGCTCACCACCCGTCCCTCGACGGTCGGCACGCAGTGCCGCTACGACAAGATCGCGCTCGGGTTCAACACCTGGCCGGGGTACTTCTTCCAGGCCGGCCTGCTCGATGACCTCGACGGCACCGGGCCCGGTGGCCCGACCGGCATGGCGGCCACGCCGTTCATGTACACGCCGCCCGGCCTACCGGCGAGCCACCCCACCCGGAAGTGGGCCGTCGGCACCGGGGACAGCGGGGACGTCATCACCAAGAACGTGGGCGACGGCGCCGGTGGCGCAGGCACCTTCATCACCGAGGTGCTCGGCCCGAACACCTTCTCGCCCGGTGGAACGAAGACGGTCGTCGGCGGCTCGTTCCAGTACGACTGGTACAAGCGGATCGTCAACTTCGGCGGCATCAGCCTCGTGAAGTCCGGCGTCTGCGCCGATCCGATCATCGGCTACAACGCCGGCGCCTGCGCCTCGAGCCCCTGCGACCTGACCCTCACCGGTCAGCACACCACCCCGTTCCCGCCGTTCACCTCGGGCACTGACCTCGGCGACCCGTACTTCAACGGG
Source organism: uncultured Myxococcaceae bacterium (assembly GCA_964507515.1). Taxonomy (GTDB): domain Bacteria; phylum Myxococcota; class Myxococcia; order Myxococcales; family Myxococcaceae; genus RPRB01. The sequence continues at coordinate 1,295 of CAZDSB010000540.1, read as the reverse complement.
ACCGCGACCTATTCGCGCACCGGACCGGTGACCGCGAACTTCACCGACGCCTGCGGAAAGACCAGCCCGTACTCGGGCACCGGCGCCTCATGCAACTTCGTCTTCGGCGGCTGCAACATCGTCCAGACCGCTGGCCCGTACGACGTCTTCACCGCCGGCCCGACCGACTACTACGACTCCACCTACACCCCTCCCGGCTCGTGGCAACTCACCTCCACCAGCACCAGCAACACCGAGGTGCTGATCAACACCCTCGGCGCCGCGTGTCCGCCGGTGGGCACGGTGGTCAGCACCACCTCCGGTCCGGCCAGCTGGCAGTCGCTCGCCACGGGTCTGGGCGGCGAGGGCACCCCGACGCTGCCTACCAACTGCAGCGGGGCTCCGGGCATGAGCTGCACCTGGACGATGGCGCTCGACTGGACCCTGCCCGGCGAGGTGCCTCAGCACTACTGCCGCTTCCAGCGGAACGTCTACTCGTGGCAGCCCACCGTGCAGCGCTGCGACTACCAGACCCAGCTCTGGACCTACAACACCGCGCAGGGCACCGACTACTGCGACTACAAGTTCGACCGCGACTACTACAGCACGCCCAAGTACACCTACGCCTTCGTCCCGAACGACGGCGACCTCCTCGGCACCACGGCCTGGACCTACAACGGCAACGACGACATCAACGGCTACCCCACCGCCCAGGCCTACAGCGGTGGCAGCTTCGCCAACGGAGACTGCCCGAACCTCGTGGCGAACAGCGCTGCTTACCCCCAGTGCAGCGGCGGCGTGCTCTGCAAGCTGACCTGGGACACCAACACCACCATCGGCGCCAATGTCTATCCGCAGGGCCGCTACACCGGCGTCCCGTACGGCCCCGGTGGGATGCCGTTCACGACGAACTACTTGCCGCCCTACCCTTCGGCCGAGCCGCTGGCGAGCCTGACCGATCCGAACTTCCCTCCGGGCCCGCTCGGCTACGTCGGAGACTGGGGCATGACCACCGGCGCTCGAGATTCCTACTGGGTCACGCTGATGGCACAGATCTACAACCCGTCGGACGTCAATCCGCCGAACCCCGTGCTCTTCCTTCCCGCAGCCTGCGGCGGCATCTGCAGCTTCCAGTATTCCTACGTCCAGCCCGCGGGGCTGACGATCAACGGACCGCGGCCGACGGCGCCCCCGGTCCCCGACGTGAACTACCAGGTGAACGCCGCGACGTCTTCACTGGCTGTGGGAGCGTTCGGCCTCGTCGCCGCGACCATGCCTCCCAACCGGAACAGCGGCTGGGGGCAGCTGCCGGACGG
>CAZDSB010000539.1:0-3356 GCA_964507515.1 uncultured Myxococcaceae bacterium | reverse complement strand
GTTCACCGAGTTCCCGCTGATGGTGAAGCCGGTGGCGGAGGGCTCGAGCAAGGGCGTGGTGAGCAAGAGCGTGGTGCAGAACGAGGCCGAGCTCCGCGAGGTCGTGCGGGAGATGGTCTCCAAGTACCAGCAGCCGGCGCTGGTGGAGGAGTACATCCGGGGCCGCGAGTTCACGGTGGGGCTGCTCGGCGAGCGCCGCCCCCGCGTCCTTCCGCCGATGGAGATCGTGTTCGTCGACACCGACGATCCGAACCCGGTCTACAGCTTCCAGCACAAGCTCGACTGGAATGATCGCATCCGCTACGACGTCCCGGCGAGCCTCGAGCCGAGCCAGACCGAGAAGCTCCGCACCGCTGCCCGGGGCGCGTTCATGGCGCTGGGATGCCGCGACGTGGCGCGGATCGACTTCAAGATGGACGCGCGGGGGCGGTTCTACTTCCTGGAGTGCAACCCGCTGCCGGGGTTGACGCCGGGGTGGAGCGATCTGGTGCTCATCGCCCAGGGCGCGGGAATGGACTACCGCACGCTCATCGGAGAGATCTGCTCCGGCGCCATCCGCCGCTACAAGGAGCGCGAGCAGTCACGGCGTGCCGCCGCGGATCTTCCCGCCCAGGTCGCCAACGGCAACGGAAACGGGAACGGCGGGCTCCACACCGCGGACCTCGGCACCTCCGAGATGCGCGAGGGCAAGGGGTGAGCCCGGCGTCGCGGGCGACGGGGTAAGCTCGCACGGTCCATGGCCGAGGAGACCGCTGATCCGCGGGTCCGGGCCCGCGCGCTGGACCTGCCGCTGGGCCGTTTCCGCCCCGGCAGGTTCAACGCCATCACCGACGTCGCCGGTGTCCGGGTGGGCCACACGACCCTCATCGAGGGCGAGGGACCGCTCCGCCCGGGGAAGGGCCCGGTGCGCACCGGCGTGACCGCGATCGTCCCCGGCGCACGGAACATCTTCATGGAGCGGCTGCACGGCGGTGGCTTCGTGCTCAATGGCGCGGGCGAGGTCTCGGGCCTGACCCAGGTGATGGAGTGGGGACTGCTGGAGACGCCCATCCTCCTCACCAACACCATGTCCGTCGGGGTCGTCTCCGACGCCATGGCCCGCATCATGGTGGAGGAGAACCCGGGCATCGGCGACGAGCACGACGTCATCATCCCGGTCGTGGGGGAGTGCGACGACAGCTGGCTCAACGACATCACCGGCCGTCACGTTCGCGAGGAGCACGTGCGCGCGGCGGTGGCCTCGGCGGCCGGAGGTCCGGTGGCCGAGGGCAGCGTGGGCGGCGGCACCGGGATGGTGACATGCGACTTCAAGGCCGGCATCGGCACCTCGTCGCGGAAGCTCCCCGAGTCGCACGGGGGCTACACCCTCGGCGTGCTGGTGATGTCCAACTTCGGGAAGATGCACAACCTCCGCGTGGGCGGCCTCCCGCTGGGTGAGTTCCTCGAGGAGCGCTTCCGGGAGCTCCCGCGCCGCACCGCCACCTACGGGAGCATCATCGCGGTGCTGGCGACCGACGCGCCGGTGCTTCCCAACCAGATCAACCGCCTCTGTCGCCGGGTGGCCCTGGGCATCGGGCGGGTCGGGAGCTACGCCGCGCACGGCTCGGGGGAGATCGTGGTCGGGTTCTCGACTGCCAACCTCATCCCGCGGCGCACCCAGAAGATGGTGGCCAAGGTGAAGTTCCTCCTCGATCAGCGGCTGGACCCCCTCTACGAGGCGGTGATGGAGGCCACCGAGGAGGCCATCCTCAACTCGATGTGCATGGCCGGCCCGATGACGGGCATCAACGGCAATCACTGCCCGGCGCTCCCGCTGGACGAGGTTCGCCGGTTCGCGGACGCGGTCCGGCCCGCGCTCGGGGCGCGGCGGCGCCCGCCCGGCCCACCCGCCGATCAGGACCGGGAAGGAACGGTGAGGGTGTCGGAGGCAGTCCCCACGGCGGTGCGCGGGGCGGAGGGCATTCCGTTCCCCACGCGGCCGCCGGACGACTCGGACTGAGCCTGATCGCTGGCGCGCGACGGCGCGCTTCGATGGGCGTCCCCCTGGGTGCGGGGGACTGAGCCTGGTCGCGAGCGCGTGACGACCTCCCGCTGCGTCTGCTAGGAGGCGGCGCTCCGGAACCCGAGCACAGGAGCAGCGATGGCCCGCAGCAGGAGCAAGCACCGCCGCAAGCAGATGAAGATCAGGCAGCACTGGAAGAAGCGCCACGAGCGCAAGAAGGCCGCAAAGGCGACCACGAAGTAGCCACGACGTCGCTGGGCGTGCGGCCTCTCGAGCCCTCCGCGCGCCGCTCCGGCGATCCGATGAATGCGCCTGTCCCGCCTCCGTCCCTCGACGAAACGCGAGGAGGGCGGCATGCAGCGGTGGTTGCTTCTGGTGGCGATGGTGGGGGCCCCGGCGGTTCGGGCGGGGAATCAGAACGAGACGGGTGCGGGCGAAGCGATCCAGCTCGCGCAGGCATCCGGTTACCAGTACGGCTTCCAGCAGCGTTACGGGCTTCCCAGCGACACGCCGCCGATGAACGCGCCGCCGGCTCCCCGACCACCGCCTGAGCGGCCGGACCACTGGCTCGAGGGGGTGAGCGTGCTCCTCGGCGGCGGTCTCGAGGGGTACACGGGGTCGCTCTCCTCGCGCGTCGCCGTGGGGCCAGCGTGGACCTTCATCCTCGGGCTTCACCCGACAAACGTCTTCGGCATCGAGCTCGCCTACCAGGGCGCATTGCAGAGCTTGAAGGAGCCAGGCGTGCCGTCCGGCACCTCGGGGCGAGCGGACATCGTTCGTCACGCCGGTCAGGCCAACGTGACCTTCGCCTTCGGCGCGTGGCAGGTGCAGCCGTTCGTGCTCGCTGGCGTGGGCATCAACCACTACTCGGTCAGCCACGAGGCAAGGGCAGTCGGATTTTCCGACGGGACCGGGGGCTACGTCCCGGTGGGCGGGGGGATCCGGTTCCGGATCCAGAGCGTCATCGTCGACCTGCGGGGGAGCTGGCAGCTGCCCTTCAGTGACCCGCTCGCCCCCGGAGGCATGGGCCAGGACACCCTCGGCCTGAACACCGGCAGCTACGGCCGGTGGAATGCCACCCTCAGCATCGGCGGGAGCTTCTGACGGGGGGCCGGGGGGCGGCCTGCCAGCCTGCCGAGGGGCCACTTGACACTTTGCCGCGCCGCGTTATGAGTCTGGGCGACGGCGGCAAGTCAGCCAGCCCGTCGACAATGCCAGGGAGGCGAGGTCCCATGTCGAGGAATTCCGAGGTGCCGGCGTTCGTGAAGGAGCAGCTGGTCGAGGCGCAGAAGCGGTTCACGGTCATCCAGGGGCAGGCGGAGAAGGCCATCAAGGACCTGGTCGCCCGCGGCCT
>CAZDSB010000538.1:0-7183 GCA_964507515.1 uncultured Myxococcaceae bacterium | reverse complement strand
CACCCCAGGGCGAGCGCGACCGACAGACAGGGGAGAATCCTCATGGCGACGGGGCTCGTAGTCTTCGGAGGCCCCTGCCGACAAGCCCTCTTCTGCCGATGGATGTCCAGCGAGCCCGCTCAGTCCGTGCGGTCACGCTCGAAGTGTCGAGTCAACGTCGGCAGGTCTCCGATCCAGCGCTCCCTGCGCACCGTCCACAGCTCGTAGGTCGGGGTGAAGACGTTCGTTTCGTCGAACGCGCCGAGGAACAGCTCGATCTCGTCCGAGCCATCTCGGACCCCGAAGAGGTGCGAGCCGCACCGGGTGCAGAACGCGCTCCGGTCTCCGGGACGGCGCTCGAACGTCCGGAGCGCGTCGTGCGGCAGCGGCCCCGACTCGGGGCCGGTGAGGGCGACCGACGGGCGCGAGAAGATGGCGAAGGCCGAGACGGGCGCCGCGTGGATCTTCCGGCAGTCGAAGCAGTGGCACAGCCCGACCCTTCGCGGCTCACCCGAGGCGTGCAGCTCGATCTGCCCACAGGCGCAGCGCGCCCGCCGCACCGGTTCTGGTAGAGGTTCGCTCATCCCGATGCGAAGCCTGCTCCTCCCGCCCGGAGCTGACAACCGGCTGCCGAGCTCCGTCGCGCTGCTGATCGCCGCGGCGGTGCTCCTCGCCGGGCTCGGAAGTCCCGCGGGCGGAACGCACCCCGACGAGGGTCTCTACCTCCAGGCCGCGCGCGAGATGCACGACCGCGGCGACTGGCTCACACCGACGGTTGACGGGCGGCCGGACTTCACCAAGCCGCCGCTGCTCTACTGGGCGATGGGCGTCTGCTTCACGCTCTTCGGGGAGACGCTCTGGGCGGCGAGGTTACCGGTGGCGCTCGCCGCGCTGGCGCTGGTCTGGGTGACCGGCCGGCTCGCGCGCCGCACGTCCGGACCCGCGGCGGAGCCGGTCGCCATGCTCGTCCTCGCGACCTCGCTCGGTCTGCTCCGCTACGCGCGCGTGGACCTGATGGACGTGCCGCTCGCGCTGGCCATCGCCGTCGGCCTCTGGGCGTGCTGGCGCGTCGCGGAGGGGGCACCGAGGTCGCTGCTGCTCGTGACCGGCCTCGCCGCCGGGGCGGCCACGCTCCTCAAGGGACCGGTGGGTCCGCTGCTGATGGCGGCTCCCGGGGCAGCGTACCTCGCACGTCGCCGAGGCCTGGTCGCCGCGCTCCCCTGGCTCGCTGCCGCCGCCGTGCTGGCCGTGCTCCTCGCCGCGCCCTGGTACCTCGCGATGGCGCACCGCCACGGGGAGCCGTTCGTCGTGCGGTTCTTCGGCACCGAGAACGTGGGCAAGTTCCGCTTCCCGTGGACGGTCGAGGGAGAACTCGTGCTGCTGCTCGGACTCCCCGTGCTGCTCCTCCCCTGGACCTTCCTCGTCCGGGGTCGTGGCCCCGGGGCGGCGCTGGCCTGGCCGTGGGTGGCGGGTCTGCTGCTGCTCTACAGCCTGCCCGGGCTGAAGCACCCGCACTACGTGGTGCCCGCGCTCGCCCCGCTGGCGGTGCTCGCGAGCGGACCCCGCCCGGGCCCGGGTCGGTTCGCGAGCGCGGCCGTGCTCCTGGCGCTCGTCGTGGCCGGCGTGCTGGCGCTCCGCTTCCCGCTGGCCGGAGGCGTTCGCCTCGGGCTCGTCTGCGTGGTGCTGCTGCTCGCGCTCTCGGCGCTGGCGCTCGCCCGCGGCTCGGCGCTCGCGAGCGCGGTGGCCCTCGCCGGCGCCGCGGTGCTCCTCTTCGCCAGCGTGCTGCCCGGGGCGGTTCCTCCGCCCGTGCCTTCCTGGGTGGCCGAGCGCGCCGGGGCGCGGCCCCTGTTCACCGCGACCCAGAATCCGGGTCTCTATTCGTTCCTGGTCGGACGGACGGTGCACCGAGCGTCCGGGGAGGGCCCCACGCTCCGCGCCCTCGAGGAGGGCCAGGCGCTGCTGGTGACCCGGGACGAGCGCACCGGGTTGGCGCCGGCGATCACCGGGCGGCTGCGGACACTGGCAACCTGGCCGCGTCTTCGAGGGCGGCTGCCGCCGAGCGAGGTGGTGGACGCCTGGCTCCGGTCGGATACGAGTGAACTGTTCGAGCCGATGAGCCTGGAGGTCCTGGGGACCCCTCCTCCCCTCTGATCGGTTTGACCTTTGCGGGGGCCGGTCGATAGTGTCCCGCGCCCTTTCGCAGCACCACGGAAGAACCCAGCCATGCCCAAGGATTTCCTCTTCACCTCCGAGTCGGTCACGGAGGGCCACCCGGACAAGGTGGCCGACCAGATCAGCGACGGCGTCCTCGACGCGATCCTCGCCGGGGACACCCGCGGGCGCGTGGCGGTGGAGACGCTGGTGAAGACCGGCCTGGCCATCGTCGCCGGTGAGGTGACGACCAGCACCTACGTCGACATCCCGAGCATCGTCCGCAGCACCATCGTTCGCATCGGCTACACGTCCAGCGAGATGGGCTACGACGGCCACACCTGTGGCGTGATGGTGGCCATCGAGGGCCAGAGCCAGGACATCGCCCGCGGCGTGGACAACGACAAGGAGCAGGGCGCCGGCGACCAGGGGATGATGTTCGGGTATGCGTGCAACGAGACGCCGGAGCTCATGCCGGCGCCGATCCACTACGCGCACGCGCTCACGAAGCGGCTGGCGGACGTCCGCCGGAAGTCGCTCGACTGGCTCCGTCCCGACGGCAAGAGCCAGGTGACGGTGCAGTACGAGAACGGCAAGCCGGTGCGCATCGACACGGTGGTGGTGTCCACGCAGCACGCGGACTCGGTGTCCAACAAGAAGATCCACGAGGCGGTGCGCGAGGAGGTCATCAACAAGGCGCTGCCGAAGAAGCTGCTGGACCGGAAGACCCGGTTCTTCATCAACCCCACCGGCCGCTTCGTCATCGGCGGGCCCATGGGCGACTCGGGGCTCACCGGCCGGAAGATCATCGTGGACACCTACGGCGGCATGGGCCGGCACGGCGGTGGCGCGTTCAGCGGGAAGGACCCGAGCAAGGTGGACCGCTCGGCCGCGTACATGGGCCGCTACATCGCCAAGAACGTGGTCGCCGCGGGGCTCGCCGAGCGGTGCGAGGTCCAGGTGAGCTACGCCATCGGCGTGGCCGAGCCGGTCTCGGTGATGGTGGAGACCTTCGGCACCTCCAAGGTCCCCGAGGACCGCATCGCCGAGGCGATCCGCCGGACGTTCGGCCTGAAGCCGCGGGAGATCATCGAGCACCTCGATCTTCTCCGTCCCATCTACCAGCGCACCGCGGCCTACGGGCACTTCGGGCGCTCGGAGAAGGAGTTCACCTGGGAGCGCACCGACAAGAAGGACGCGCTCCGGGAGGCGGTGGGCGCCCGGGCGCTGCGCGCCGTCGGCGGCTGAGACGTTCTCGCGTCCGCGGCGGACGCACTGTTCGGGGGGAAGCGATGCGGACGTTCTGGCTGTTCTTCCTCGTCGGAGTCTGCGGCGCGGTGAGCGGCTGCTCCGAGTCAGGCATGGCCTGTGATTGCGTTGCCCTTCCTCCCGCAATCACCTTCACCGTGGTCGACGCCAACGACGGCGGGATGGTCTCCGGTGCAAGCGTCAACGGCGTCTCGTGCAGTGGCGGCTGCTCCGGGCATCTGCCTGATGGCGGGTTGATCGAGCAGGCCGGAAGGTTCGACTTCAGCGCCGATGCGCCGGGATATGAGGGCCTCCAGTTCGAGGCCGACGTGCCGGCCGCTCCGGTGACCGGCCGGTGCTGCGAGATTCCGTTCGTGCCGCAGCACGTCGGCGTTCCACTCCTGCCGCTCTGAGCGCGTACGACCCGTCCGGGCTCGTGGACGGCGGTCGTGCAGCGCCTTGCCAGGACCGGCTCGTGCCGGTCCTATGGTCGAGAGAGCTTTCTCCGGGGGATGGATGACGCCGTTCTTGCGTCTCGTCGCGGTGCTCGTGCTGCCGTTCGCGATCGAGGCCTGCTCCGACAAGCGGTGCCAGGCGCTGCCGTGCCCGTTCGAGTTCGCGGTCACGCTGAACGTTCACGATGCGCTGGATGGCGGCCCGGTGGCCGATCCGGTGGCGAACGGGCTGCCGTGCGGCAGCGCCGGCGTGTGCCTGCCGCAGCAGGCGGACGGGGGCGTCATCGGCGCGGGGACGAGCAGCATCGACGTGACGGCGGCGGGCTACGGCCAAGTCCAGCTCGACGTCACCGTTCCGGCGGCGACGCCGGATCCCTGCTCGTGCCAGCCGGACTACGTGCCACAGACGCGTGATCTGCCGCTCCCCCCGCTCTGAGGCCGCGTGGGGGTGCGCTGGACCCCGGGGCCGCAGCCGGTCCATCGTCCCGCCCGTGCGCGCAGACATCGTCCCCGGAGCGTCGTTTCCCGACTACGAGCTGTCCGACCACCGCGGCAAGCACCGGAAGCTCTCCGAGCTGCAGGGTCCCGACCCGCTGGTCCTCGTCCTCAGCCGGGGCGCCTTCTGCCCGAAGGACCGGCGGCAGCACGAGGGACTGTTGCAGCTCCACCGGGAGATGGAGGTCGGCTACTGCCGGATGGTCACCGTATCTACCGACTCGCTGCTCGACCTAAACGAGTTCCGCACCGGGGTCGGCGCGCACTGGACGTTCCTCTGCGACCCGGGACGGAAGATCCAGAAGGACCTGGACATCGCAGAGTACACCGACCCGACGCACAACCCGATGGTCCCGCACACGCTGGTGCTCGAGCCGGGCCTGAAGGTCTTCTCGATCTACAACGGCTACTGGTTCTTCGGCCGTCCGACGGTGGAGGAGCTGCGGAGAGACCTGCGCGCCGTCCTGCAGAAGTGTCGCCCCGACTGGGACCTCTCCGATGCGGCGCTGCGCAAGGCATGGGCCGGCGGGGAGAAGGCGCGGTTCTTTCCGTACGGGAAGACCTGGGCGCAGGTCTTCGCCGCGCAGGATGACGAGTAGGGCACGCACGAGGTCGGGCGAGTCGATGAAGAACGGTCACGCCGCGCCGTCGGACGCTCTCGAGCTCACCGCCGAGCAGGCGCGGCGCTTCCTCGTCCGGAGGCACTTCCTGGCTCCCCCGCGTGCGCTGCCGGCCAGGGCCCAGTCGGTGCTGCGTGTCGTGCGCGAGCTGGGCTCGGTGCAGTTCGATCCGCTCGAGGTCACCGGCGCCCGGAACGACGACCTGGTGCTCGCCGCGCGCATCCGGAACTACCGCCGTGGCTGGATGGAACGGTGGCTCTACGGCCCGCCGGCGGAGCGGCAGCTCTTCGAGGCCTACAACAAGTCGCTCAACATCCTTCCCGTCGAGGAGCTCCCCGTCCACCGGGTGGACTGGGAGCAGTGGGGCCTGCGCGAGGGCCCCTACCATCGGCTGCTGCAGAAGCAGGGTAGCCTCGCCACCGCCATCCTCGATCGCCTCGGGCGTGAGGGGCCGCTCCCGGGGAGCGCCTTCGTCGAGCGCGGTTCCGACCGGCTGCACTGGGGCTGGGGCAAGATCACCGTTCCACGCGCGCTGCTCTACGGGCTGTTCCGCACGGGTCAGATCGGCATCGCGCGGCGCGAGGGGAACCTCCGGGTCTACGACCGGATGGAGAAGCTCTTCCCCCCCGAGCTGCTCGAGGCGCGGCTTCCCGACGAGGAGGTCCGCCGCCACCAGCTGCTGAGCCGCTTCCGCAGCGTGGGACTGCTGGGACTCCGCGCCGGAGCGGAGATCTGGTCCGGCACCGTCCCGGCGAAGGAACGCGCGCGGCTCACCGAGGGGATGGTGACCGATGGGGCGCTGCGCAGGGTCCGGGTGAAGGGCGTGCGCGACGAGCGGTACATGCTCGCCTCCGATGCGCCATTCCTCCGCGGCGGGTCGATCCGCAACCCGGAGGTGGCGCTGCTCGCCCCGCTGGATCCGCTGGTCTGGGACCGCGAGCTGCTCCGGCAGCTGTTCGACTTCGACTACGTCTGGGAGGTCTACACACCCGTGAAGTCGCGCAAGCACGGGTACTACGTCCTCCCGCTGCTGTGGGGTGACCGGCTGGTGGGCCGCATCGAGCCCCGGATCGACCGGAAGGCCGGCGTGCTTCGCGTGCCGGCGCCGCATCTCGAGCACCGGATGCCGCGCACCGAGCGCCTCGACTTCGACGCGGCGCTGGACCGGGCCGTCGAGGCCCACCGGCGACTTTCCGGCGCGACACGCGTCGAGCGGACCTGAGCGCATCCCTCCCAATCCTGGGACGACAATCCCATGACCGGTCCGCCGGAGGCCTCCGGACACCCCGGAGGGCCTGGCACGGTTCTGGCTGTCCCGGCCGGCCTCATGAACGGGCTGGATCGAGAGTTCCGCGAGGCGCTTCGGCTGTTCGTCCGCTCACCGGCGTTCGTCGCGGCGGTCGTGTTACCGATGGCGCTCGCGCTGGGCGCGAACACCGCGCTGTTCACCGTCATCCGCGGCGTGCTCCTCCGGCCGCTTCCGTACCCGAATCCGGAGCGTCTGGTCCGCATCCACCGGATGGCGCCCCAGCACGGCCCCGGAACGGCGCCGCTCTCGCCGCTGAACTACATCGAGGATCTCGTCCCGGCCCCCTCTGTGAAGTCGAGGGCCGCCTGGGCCGAGGACAGCGCCTCGCTCGCCGGCGAGGGTGCGGCGGAGCACATTCGCCTGGGCTTGGGCACGGCCTCCCTCCTTCCGGTCCTGGGGCTGAACACGGCGGTCGGACGCTGGTTCTCCGCCGACGAGGAGCAGCAGGGACAGCACCGCCGCGTCGTGCTCTCGCACGCGCTCTGGCTCCGCCGCTTCGGCGGAGACCCGGCCGCGCTCGGACGCTCGATCCAGCTGAACGGCGAGCCCTACGTGATCGTGGGCGTGCTGCCCGCGGGGGTCGAGCTCCCCGAGCTGTGCGATGCCTGGGCGCCGCTCTCCTTCGAGCCCCGGCAGCTCGAGCCGATGGCGAGGAACCGGCACTTCCTCGAGGTCGTCGCCCGGCTCGCCCCGGGCGCCACGCTCGAGGGCACACGCCGGGAGCTCGCCGAGGCCGGCCGCCGCGCCATCGCCGACCACCCCGAGGCGTACTCGTCGTTCTCCTTTGTCTTCGCGCCCATTCCGATGCACGAGGACCTCGTCCGCTCGGTGCGGCCGACGCTCGTGCTGCTCTTCGGCGCGGTGGCGCTGGTCCTGCTCATCGCCTGCTTCAACGTGGGAAATCTCATGCTCGCCCGGGCCACGGC
>CAZDSB010000537.1:0-6423 GCA_964507515.1 uncultured Myxococcaceae bacterium | reverse complement strand
GGCGAACCGCTCGCGAAGGGTGAGGCGGAGCGCCTCCTCTCCCGAGGTGGCGCACGCCAGGCGGTAATCAGGCCGGTCGAGGATGGCCGCGAGCGCGGTGAGGTTCTCCTGCTTGTCGTCCACCAGGAGGATGGAGGCCGGCTCGATGGGGAGCGGGGTCTCCTCCATCGGATCCAACGCGGGCAGGGTGAAGAAGAAGGCGGCGCCCTTGCCGGGCTCGCTCCCGGCCCAGATGCGCCCGCCGTGCGCCTCGACGATGGCCTTGCAGATGGCGAGGCCGAGCCCGCTTCCCCGCCGGTCGGAGGACTGCGCCTGGAAGAAGCGGTCGAACACCCGCGGCAGGTACTCCTGGGGGATGCCCGGCCCGGTGTCGCGCACCGAGAAGACGATCCAGCCCGGATCTGCCGCGCGGGACGCGCCGACGGTGACCACCCCACCGGGCGGCGTGAACTTCAGGGCGTTGCCCACCAGGTTCTCGAGGACCTGGAGCACCCGCTCCTCGTCCGCCTCGATGGGGGGAAGCGCCGGCCCCACGTCGGTGTTGATGATGACCGAGGTCTGGCCGGCGACGCTCTGCTGCGACTCGAGCGCGGTGAGGATCAGCGCCGTGGCCGCCACCTCGCCCTTGGTCACGGTGAAGCGGCCGCCCTCGATCGCGTGGATGTCGAGCAGGTCCTGGAGGAGTCGCTCCATCCGCTGCGCGCTCCGCTGGATCCGCTCCACCGGACGCCGGAGTGCGGGCTCGGTGATGCGGGGGAGCAAGGTGCCCACGCCGACGGTGACCGCGTGGAGCGGGTTGCGCAGGTCGTGCGCCACGACCGCGAGCGCCTCCTCGCGGGCCTCGATGCCTGCGTGGAGCTGCTCGTTCTCCAGGCGGCGCTCGAGCTCGGGGCCCAGGGACTCGCCGACGACCCGCAGCAGCTCGCTCTCCGGCTCGCCGAGGGCTGCGTTCGCGCTCCCGAGGTAGAGGACGCCGTGCGAGGAATCGGCGCTCCCGAGCGGGAGGAAGTGCACCGCCCGCCACTGCACGGGCAACGCCGGGAGCAGGCGCGCGACGGCGGCCGGCTCGAGGACGAACGGCCCGGGCACGCCCGGCCAGGGCTGGAGCTCCGCCGCGACAGGCGCGGCGGTCAGCGCTTCCGCACCGAGACCTGCGGCGCCGCCGACCCGGAGCTGCTCACCCTCGCGGACCCGGATCAGCGCGCCGGCCAGGCGGAGCCCGCGCACGAGGACCTCGCAGACGCCGGTCATCAGCGCCGCCGCGGAGTCCGCCCGGCCGAACGTCCGGAGCAGCTCGGCGAGGAGGTGCGCCACCGGCAGGTCGGGTGTACCGATGCCGGAGCCCTCGGCGGCGTGGGACGCGATCTCGTTCCTCTGCACGACCGTCACGTGAGGTGCGACCTCCCTGCTGGGCGCCCCCGGGGAGCTGCCCGGAGCGACACTCCCGGGCGTGGAGGCGCGAGAACCCCGTTGTACCTGCGCTCCATGCGGCAGCCGCGAGGGGTGCGGATGACCCCGTCGGCCGCTCAACAGGAGCAGCGAACCGCCGTCCATCCAACATCTCCGATGGGTCCGCGGAGTTCCGGACAGTGCGGACGCCAGCCGTCACACCGGCGTTGACGGGCCACGCGATGGCGGGTACCGCACGTCAAGTCAGTGGGATCCCATGAACTGGCCCCCGAGCTGCAGGAGCGCCTCCGGGCCGCGCTCGGCTCGTACGAGGAGCTCCAGCTGCTGCTTCACGCGCGGCGTCATCGCGAGGCCTGGTCGGTCCCGGAGGCGGCGCGCACGCTTCACCTCGAGGAGCACAACCTCACCGAGGCGCTGGACCGCCTGGTGCACGCCGGGTTCCTGGTTGCGGCGGGAGACGGCTCTCCGGGGGGCAGGCGGTTCACTTACAGGCCGGTCTCCGGGGCGCTCGACGAGCTGACCGAGCGGCTGGCCGAGGCCGTGGAGCGAGACCCGCTCCGCGTCTTCGAGGTCATGAACCGACAGGCTCTGGAGCGGCTGCGCGACTCGGCCGCCCGGACGTTCGCCAGCGCGTTCGTCCTGGGAAGGAAGAAGGATGGCTGAGACCATCTACCTGCTCTGCGCGGCGACCAGCGTGCTGTGCGCGGTGCTGCTCTTCAACGGCTACCAGGCGTCGCGGACACGGCTGCTCTTCTGGAGCTGCCTCTGCTTCATTGGCCTGGCGTTGAACAACGTGCTGCTGTTCCTGGATCTGGTCGTGGTGACCAGCCTGGATCTCTCGCTGCTCCGGACCTCGGTGGCGCTTGCCGCGATGCTCGCCCTCAGCCTCGGCCTGGTCTGGGAGTCCCGGTGATGGCGCTGCTCGTGTGCATGCGGGGGGCGCTGGTCGCGTGCTGCTGGGTGGCAGGGCTGTTCTTCGTCCGCTTCTATCGCTCCACGTCGGACCGGTTGTTCCTGTATTTCGCCGCGAGCTTCTGGGTCTTCTCGCTGAACTGGCTCACGCTCGCGCTGCTTCCCGTTCCCCAGGAAGCGCGCCATTACGTGTTCCTGCTCCGGCTGGTCGCCTTCGGGCTCATCCTCGTCGGGATCTGGGACAAGAACCGGCGCGAGAACCGGATGAAGCCCCGGGGCCGCTCACCCCTCGTCGTTGTCCTGCCCACCGGCACGGCGGAGCGGCGGACCCGCCAGTGACTCGCGGGCGCGTTCCGCCGCGCGGCGCAGCTCCTGCTCGTGCACCAGGGCCTCGAGCTCATCGACCCCCAGGGGCTTGACCAGGTGCCGGTCGAAGCCGGCCTCGCGCGCGGCGCGCCGGTCAGCCTCCTGTCCGTAGCCGGTCGCCGCGACCAGGAATGCGTCCGGCGCCACCGCGCGGAGCTGCCGCGCCAGCTCGTACCCGTCCATGCCCGGCAGCCCGATGTCCAGCAGCGCCAGCTCCGGCGGCTGGGCGACGGCGATGCGGAGCGCACCGGCAGCGTCGTGCGCCACCTGCACGTCGTGGCCGAGCAGCACGAAGAAGTCGCGCAGGCTCTCGGCAGCGTCCACGTTGTCGTCCACCACCAGGATCCGCAGCCGGGCCCTCGGCTTGCGCGCGGGCGGCTCGGTCCGCCGGCCATCACTCGCGCGGCCCTCGCGCGGCGGGAGCAGCGGCAGGTGCACCGTGAAGGTGCTTCCCCGCCCCGGGCCCGAGCTCTCGACGCCCACGGTACCGCCGTGCAGCTCCACCAGGCTCTTCACCAGCGCGAGCCCTAGACCGAGCCCACCCAGCGCGCGGTCCGGGCCCTGACGAGCCTGGAAGAACCGGTCGAACACGTGGGGGAGCAGCTCCGGTTCGATGCCGATGCCGTCGTCGCTGACCTGAAGGACGAGGCTTCCATCGCTCGTCCTCGCCTGAACCCGGAGGTTCCCGCCCGGGTCGGTGTACTTTGCCGCGTTGGTCAGGAGGTTCGCGACCACCTGCGCGAGCCGCGTCGGGTCCGCGACGATCTGCATCCCCCACCCCGGCACGTCGACCGTGAGGCGGTGGCGGCGCGACTCGATGAGCGGGCTCGCGGTCTCGATGCCCTGCGCGACGACCACGCCCAGCTCCACCGCCTCGCGGCGCAGCTCGACCTTGCCCCGGGCGATCCGTGAGACGTCGAGCAGGTCGTCGACGAGCCGGGAGAGGTTCTTCACCTGCCGCTCGATGATCGACCGTTCCCGCTCCAGTGACTCCGGCGCGCGCAGCTTCATGAGGTGCAGGGCGGTGACCAGCGGCGCGAGGGGATTGCGCAGCTCGTGGCCCAGCATCGCCAGGAACTCGTCCTTCGCGCGGCTCGCCTCCTCGGCACGGCGGCGGCTGGTCACGATCTCGGTGACGTCGGTGGCCACCACGACCACGCCTTCCACGCGGCCGTGCAGCTCCCTGAGCGGCTCGACCACCACGTGGAAGAACGCCTCCTCAGGGTTGCCTCCGGGGGTGCGGGCGATCGCCGCGCGGTATGCCGGCGAGGCGAACGGCTCGCCAGTGACACGAACCTGCTCGACGAGCTCGGCCGTACCCTGCCCGGCGAGCTCGGGGAATGCCTCGCGGAGGGAGCGGCCGAGGAGCTGCCGATGTCCCACCATCTCCGCGTAGCGCTGGTTGGCGAACTCGAAGCGCAGCTCGGGCCCGCTGAGGATGGCGATGCCCACCGGCGCCTCGCGAAAGATGGTCCGCATCCGCTCGGACTGGCGCTCCTCGACCACGCGAAGCTGCGCGCGCACCAGCTGGGCGTCCACCCGGGCCAGCAGCTCGCGGGAGCTGAAGGGCTTGACCAGGTAGTCGTCCGCGCCGGCCTCCAGGCCCTCGCTCCGGGATTCCTCGCCTGCCCGGGCCGAGAGCATCACCACCGGGATGCCG
Organism: uncultured Myxococcaceae bacterium; assembly: GCA_964507515.1. Lineage (GTDB taxonomy): Bacteria > Myxococcota > Myxococcia > Myxococcales > Myxococcaceae > RPRB01. Next base: position 2,075 of record CAZDSB010000537.1, on the reverse strand, counting down.
CGCAGCGCAGGATCGGCGCGGATGGCGGACAGGAGCTGGAAGCCGTCCATCTCCGGCATCATCACGTCGGTGAGCACGAGGTCCGGCCGGGCGCGGCGCATCGCGGCCAGCGCCTGCGTGCCGTTGCCGACCAGCTCCACCTCGTAGCGTGGCTCGAGGACCCGACCCAGGTACGCGCGCATGTCGGCGTTGTCGTCCGCGACGACGACCCGTCCCTGGCGCGGGCCAGCCGCGGTCGTCGCGGGCGCTGATGCTCCCTCGGGGGAAACCCAGCGGAGCGCCTCCTCCACGTAGGCCGGGGCGGCGCGGAGCGGCGTCGCCCCGAACTCCTCGCGCACCCGGTCCGCCGGCAGGTGGGCGTGCCCGAGGGGAATCTGGACCTCGAAGGTGGTGCCCTGTCCGGGGCTGCTCTGGACCGAGACCCGGCCACCGTGCAGCCGCACGATGTCGTTCACCAGGGCGAGACCGATGCCCGAGCCCTCGTGCGTCCGTGCCTGCGTCCCCTGTACCCGGTGAAAGCGCTGGAAGAGGTGTGGCAGCTCGTCGGCGGGGATGCCGCTGCCGGTGTCGCGGACCCGGAGGAGCGCCAAGTCTCCCTGCTCCAGGAGGCTGACCTCCACCGAGCCCGAGAGGGTGAACTTGAGCGCGTTGGAAAGGAGGTTGAGCACCACCCGTTCCCACATGTCGCGGTCGACGTACACGGGGCCGGACAGTGGCGAAGCCTCCACCTGGAACCGCAGCCCCGCTCGTTCGAAGGCCGAGCGGAAGCTCGACGCGAGATCACCGGTGAGCTGCGCGAGGTCCGTGGGCCGGAAGGCCGCGTCCGCGCGGCCTGCCTCGAGTCGCGAGAACTCGAGGAGCGAGTTGACGAGGCGCTGCAGGCGAAGGGCATTGCGGTGGACGAGGTCGAGGCTCTCGCCGGACAGCGGCACGCCGGAGACGATCGACTCCTCCACCGGCCCGAGGAGGAGCGTGAGGGGGGTCCGGAACTCGTGGCTGATGTTGTTGAAGAAGGTGGTCTTGGCGCGATCCAGCTCGGCAAGCTCCTCGAGTCTCCGCCGCTCCCCCTCGAAGGCCCGCGCGTCCGCGATGGCGCTGGCCACCTGTCCGGCGGCGAGCGACAGGAACCCGCGGTAGCCCGCGTTCCACAGCGAGCGGGTCGAGAGCCCGAGCACCAGCAGGCCCGCGAGCCGGTCGGTGCCCGAGACCGTGAGCGGCAGCACCGCGGCATGGGTGAGCGGCTCGGGCCACGGCCCGGCCTGGACCGTCTCCGGATGCTCCCGCAGGTCCACCACCGTCGGCTCGGGTGCCGGCCCCACCGACGGCAGCGGCCAGGGCGCCCCGGCGAGCGTGGGGTCGAACCGCGGAGGGGCGATGGGCGCGGCCGGCTGCAGACCGACGCGGCCGGCGAGACGTGCGCGGCGGCTCTCGTCGAGCAGGTAGACCAGGGCGAAGGGGACGTCGTTGGGCTCGTTGGCCAGGGTCCGGGCCGCGCGGTCGCAGACCTCCTCGGCGGTTCGCAGGCCCCGCGTGGAGGCGGCCAGCGAGCCGAGCGTGGCCAGCCGGCGCTCGCCGAGGACGCGCTCGGTCTCCTCGGTGACGACGCAGAGCATGCCGCCGACGCGGCCGAGGTCGTCGTACACCGGGCTGTACGAGAACGTGTGGTACGTCTCCTCCGGGAAGCCGCTTCGCTCGAGGAAGAGCAGCAGCCCCTCGTCCCAGGTGGCTCGCCCGCTCTCCAGCACCGTCCGGATCCGCGGCCCGATCTCCGGCCAGATCTCTCGCCAGACCACGTCGGAGCGGGCTCCGAGCACCCAGCTCCGCTTCACGCCCACCGTGGGCAGGTACGCATCGTTGCAGAAGAAGGTGAGCTGCGGTCCCCAGCACATCCACATCGCGTAGCGGGAGGTGAGGAGGATCCGGACGGTTGCCCGGAGGCCCTCGGGCCAGCTGCGAGGGTCCCCGAGCGGGGTGGTGGTCCAGTCCAGCGCACGCATGCGCGTGGCCATCTCGCCATCGCCGACGAAGGGCGCGGCGCGCGAATCGGTGGTCGACATCCGGGCGCCGGAGATTGC
>CAZDSB010000536.1:0-3998 GCA_964507515.1 uncultured Myxococcaceae bacterium | reverse complement strand
TGCTCGCGACCGGGCTTGCCCACTCGTCGCCACCGGGACTCATCCTGGGCGCGGTCGTCTACTGCGCCGGGACCATCGTCCGGATCCGCGCCGAGGAGCGCCTCCTGCGCACCGCGTTCGGAGAGACGTGGAAGGCGTGGGCCGGACGGACTCCGGCCCTGCTTCCCGGCATCTGGTGAGACGCCCCCAGTTGCGCGACCGAAGGTGCCTGGCACCTTCGCGGGCACAGCCTCGGCCCCTCGCTGGCAAGCGGTTGAATTCCCATGCCTTTCGTGAGAGGCCGCGAAGTTGTCGATCCACGCCGGTCCGGTTCGTCGCCACGGCAGAAGAGGCGATTCCCGGCCGGTCGTGGCCGGCTCGACCTCGAACTCGACAGGAGCAGAGCGATGCGCGTCATGGTGATTGTGAAGGCGACGAAGAACTCCGAGGCGGGAAAGATGCCGGGCAAGGAGCTTCTCGCCGCCATGGGGAAGTTCAACGAGGAGCTGGTCAAGGCCGGGATCATGCTGGATGGCGACGGCCTGAAGCCGAGCAGCACCGGCAAGCGGATCCGCTTCTCCGCCGGGAGCAAGCGGACCGTCATCGACGGGCCCTTCACCGAGACCAAGGAGCTCGTCGCCGGCTACTGGATCTGGCAGGTCAAGTCGATCGAGGAGGCCGTGGAGTGGGCGCGCCGCTGCCCGGACCCGATGCCCGGCGAGGACTCGGAGCTCGAGATCCGGCCGTTCTTCGAGGCGGAGGACTTCGGGGCCGACTACCTCGAGGACTTCAAGGCGTACGAGGACCGGCTGGAGAAGGGCCTCCAGGATCTGCGGCAGAAGCGCATCGACGCCGAGCAGAAGCTGAAGGCGAAGAAGTGAACCGGGTCCAGCGATGAGCGAGGCCGCCACCCGCGGCGCCATCGAGGCGGTCTGGCGGATCGAGTCCGCCCGGCTCCTCGGTGGCCTCGTCCGGGTGGTGCGCGACGTGGGGCTCGCGGAGGACCTGGCGCAGGAAGCGCTGATCACCGCGCTCGAGCGCTGGCCCGAGACCGGCATTCCCGAGAACCCCGGTGCCTGGCTCATGGCCACGGCGAAGAACCGGGCCATCGATCAGCTCCGCCGCAAGCAGATGCTGGATCGGACCCACGAGGACATCGCCACCGACGTGGTCACCCGGCCACCGAGCCGGCCGGATCTCGAGACGGCAATCGACGAGAACGTCGGTGACGACCTCCTCCGCCTGGTGCTCGTCGCGTGTCACCCGGTGCTCTCCACCGAGGCGCGGGTCGCGCTCACCCTGCGGCTGCTGGGCGGCCTCACCACCGAGGAGATCGCGCGCGCCTTCCTCGTCCCGGAGCCCACGATTGCCCAGCGCATCGTCCGGGCGAAGCGAACCCTCGCGGAGGCAAAGGTTCCGTTCGACGTCCCTCGCGGCGACGATCTGTCGGCGCGGCTGCCGTCGGTGCTCGAGGTCGTCTACCTCGTCTTCAACGAGGGCTACGCCGCCACCCGCGGCGACGACCTGATCCGCGTCGAGCTCTGCGACGATGCGCTCCGCCTCGGACGCATCCTGGCGGGTCTCGTGCCGGACGAGGCCGAGGTCCACGGGCTCGTTGCGCTCATGGAACTGCAGGCGTCCCGGCTGCGCGCACGGGTCGGTCCGGACGGGGAAGCCATCCGCCTCTTCGACCAGGACCGGTCTCGCTGGGATCAGCTCCTCATCCGTCGCGGGCTCGCCGCGCTGGACCGCGCCGAGTCGCTGCGGAGACCGCTCGGCCCGTACACCCTCCAGGCGGCCATTGCCGCATGCCACGCCCGGGCGCACACCAACGACGAGACCGACTGGAAGCGGATCGTCGCGCTCTACGACGCGCTGGTGGAGCTCACCCGGTCGCCAGTCGTCGAGCTCAACCGCGCCGTCGCCGTCTCGATGGCCTTCGGACCCACCGAGGCGCTCGCGCTCGTCGACGCGCTCGGCGACGAGCCCCTGCTCCGTGGGTACCACCTCTTCCCCAGCGTGCGCGGAGACCTGCTGGAGAAGCTCGGCCGCACCGTCGAGGCGGGGAGCGAGTTCGAGCGCGCCGCGGCGCTCACCCAGAACATCCGCGAGCGAGCGCTCCTCCTCGGCCGCGCCCGCGCCTGCGGACGCCGCATTGGCGGGACCGAGCCCCAGGCCTGAGAGCCGCTCGCCCTGGCGGCCGGTCTCCGCGGTCTCGGCGCCTTGCCGACTGACACGGCGGTGGCACCGGTGCGCTGCCAGCACGCCGACGTGGCTTGCACCTGTCGACGGCTCGACCAAGATGCGGCTCCGCTCCCTGAAGGGGCTTGCCAGGCGGGAATACGGGAGAAAGAGCGGAATTGAGTTTTCCGGCGAGGGTCTCCACGTGAAATACACGCTCAAGGTCAACGGACAGACGCGCACCGTCGATGCTCCGGAGGACATGCCGCTCCTCTGGGCGCTTCGCGACGGGCTGGACCTCAAGGGCACCAAGTTCGGGTGCGGCATCGCCCAGTGCGGCGCCTGCACCGTGCTGATCAACGGCGAGGCCCGCCGCTCCTGCATCACCCCCGTCTCCTCGGTGGGCAAGGCGAGCATCACCACCATCGAGGGCCTGTCGAAGGACGGCAGCCACCCGCTGCAGCGCGCGTGGGAGGAGATCGACGTTCCCCAGTGCGGCTACTGCCAGGCGGGGCAGATCATGTCCGCCGCCTCGCTCCTGGCGAAGACGCCCAACCCGACCGACGGCGACATCGACCAGGCGATGGCGGGGAACCTCTGCCGCTGCGCGACCTACCTGAGAATCCGCCGCGCCATCCATCGTGCCGCCGAGCTGGGCAAGACCACCGCCTCGGCGGCCACCGGGAGCGGGAAATGAGCACCGAGCTCTCGCGACGCAGCTTCCTCCGCGCCTCCGCCATCGCCGGCGGCGGGCTCCTCCTCACCAGCTTCTGGGAGCCGCTGCAGGCCACGACCGGCTCGAAGGCCGCGGATCCGGTGCTCAACGCCTTCATCCGGATCCATCCGGACGGCACGGTCACCATCGCCTCCAAGAACCCTGAGATTGGCCAGGGCGTGAAGACGATGCTCCCGATGCTGATCGCCGACGAGCTCGACGTGGAGTGGAAGCAGGTCAAGGTCGAGCAGGTCGGGTTCGATCCGAAGAAGTACGAGAACCAGTGGGCCGGCGGCAGCCAGGCCGTGCCCAACAACTGGATGCCGCTGCGCCGGGTGGGCGCCGCCGGACGCGCGATGCTCGTCGCCGCCGCGGCGAAGACCTGGAAGGTCCCGGAGTCCGAGCTCACGACGTCCAAGGGCAAGGTGCATCACAAGAAGACCGGCCGGTCGATCTCCTACGGGCAGCTGGCCGCCACCGCCGCGACGCTCACCCCGCCGGATCTCGGCACCGTGAAGCTCAAGGATCCTTCCGAGTTCACCATCATCGGCACGCCGATCCCAGGGGTGGACAACCGGTCCATCGTCACCGGCAAGCCGCTCTTCGGCATCGACGTGACGGTGCCGGGGATGAAGTTCGCGACCTTCCTGAAGTGTCCCGTCTACGGCGGCAAGGTGAAGTCCGCGAACCTCGAACAGGTCCGGAAGATGCCGGGCGTGCTCAAGGCCTTCGTCGTCGAGGGCAGCACCAGCAGCAACGAGTTCGGCGCCGGCGTGGCCATCGTCGCTGACGGCTTCTGGCACGCGCAGACCGCCCGGAAGGCGCTGCAAGTCACCTGGGACGAGGGCGAGACCGCGAAGCAGGGCACCTCGGTGTTCGACGCCCGCGCCGCGGCGCTCTTCAAGGAACCGCCCCAAAAGTCGCTCCGCAAGGACGGCGACGTGAAGGCTGCGCTGGCGAAGGCGGCGAAGGTGATCACCGCCGAGTACAGCTACCCGTTCCTCTCCCACGCGCAGCTCGAGCCGCAGAACTGCACCGCGCACTTCGCCGACGGGAAGCTCACCGTCTGGGCGCCGACCCAGACGCCCGAGGACGGGCGCGAGCTGGTGGCCAAGGTGCTGGG
>CAZDSB010000535.1:0-9445 GCA_964507515.1 uncultured Myxococcaceae bacterium | reverse complement strand
CCCCGGTCCGCTCACAGCCACCACCGAGAGGCCCTGTGCGATCACGGCGAGCACCGCGTAGGTGAATAGGCAGAGGCCGAAAAGGATGTCCGCGCTGAGCACCGCGCCGCAGCCGATCATCAGGAGAGAGGCGAGCTGCACCTGATCGTTGGTCCGCCCTGTGGGGCGGGAGAGCATTCGCTGGGCGGTGAGCAGCGAGGCGGTGATGCAGGCGGCGACCACGAGGTCGAGCTGCTCCACCATCACCGCGGCGTAGAGGACGACGACCGCCACGAGGAGCGCCACCGCGCTCAGGCGCCCGTCCGCGAGCGGCCGCCGTCCGGTCATCGCCACCACGAGCGCAACGACGAAGAGCCCCACCGTCCACAGCGGAACCTGCCCGGAGATGGCCATGGCGGCGAAGGAGGCCGCCGCGGCGAGGTCCCGGAGCAGCAGGCGGAGCCGCTCGGAGCTCATCCGGCGTCTCCCGGATGCCCGGCCCGGGCCAGTGCCCGCAGGATGGCGTGAGAGTGGAAGGCGCCGGCTCCGGGCTTGACCGAGATCCCGGCGGTGCTCTCCAGGCCGACCTCCGCGCCGCGGGCGAGCAGCAGCTCGGCTCGGGCGGCGAGCTCCTCGCACCGTCCGTCGAGCGCGTCGGACGGGGCGCTGTCGTCCAAATGGAGGACGATGCGGGGCTGCGGCTGCGCGTCGCGCTCCACCCGGAGCAGCATTCCCAGCTGCGCGCTCTTCCTCCAGTGGATGCGGCGGGCGTCCTCGCCGTCGCGGAGCTCGCGCAGCTGGGCGAGATCCCCTCCGCCGTCCAGCCCGCGCAGCGAGCGCTGCTCGAGCCCGAGACCGCTGCTGGGCGCAGGCGGCTCGGGAGGCGGCGGCACCCGCCCGGGGAGCACCAGCAGATCTCCCTCGATCTCCATGTCCCTGCTCTTCACGAAGAGGCCGAAGGGGAAGGTGGTCGAGATGCGGACGGCGCTCAGGTGTAGAGGGCCACGCCGCGGAGCGCTTGCGACTGCGCGCACCGTCACCTCCTCGCCGGGCGGAAGCCATGCCAGGTGCCCGACCGCCGTGCCGAGCACCGGGTGCACCTCGGCCACCGACAGCGCGAAGGACTGACCCCGCGCCAGCCGCAGCCCCCAGGCGAGGTGGAAGGGGCTCCGCGCTCGTGGCGCCGCCGGAAGGAGCCTCCGCACCTCGAGTCGACGCAGGCAGCGCTCCGAGAGGATGCCCGAGGCGACCACGATGGACAGCTGCAGGCCGAGGACCAGGTAGAGCAGGTTGTTGCCGGTGTTGAGGGCGCCGAGGCCCACGCCGAAGCACAGCACCAGGTAGGTCCGCCCTGCCGGCGTGGTGCGGAGCCGCCGCGGGGGTCTCCAGAAGCGGCGCGAGGCGCGCAGCAGCCGCTCGGTCCGCGGGCTCATCGCGGCGGGGGCACGCCGGCCAGCATCGACTCCAGCAGCGCGCTGGCCTCCTCGCGTGCGGCGAGCCCCTGCATCGCCCCGCGAGGCACCACCCGGTGGGCGAGGGTCGGCACGAAGAGGTCGGCCACGTCGCGCGGGATGACGAAGTCGCGCGCCTCCCACAGCGCCCGCGCCCGGGCGGCGGCGGTGAGCGAGAGGACCGCGCGGGTCGAGGCTCCGCGCTCCAGCGCCGGGTGTTCCCGGGTGGCCCCGGCCAGCGCCACGACGAACTGGGCGACCTCGGGCGCGACGTGAACCGTCGCCGCGCGGGCCTGGAGCGAGCGGAGCTGCTCGGGGTCCAGCACCGCGGACAGCGAGGAGACCGGCTCTCCGAGGCCCCGGGTCGTCACGAGCTCCGCCTCCACCTCGGGCGAGGGGTGCCCGAGCGTGAGCCGCACGAGGAACCGATCCAGCTGCGCGTCCGGGAGCGGGTAGGTCCCGGCGAGGTCGAGCGGGTTTTGGGTCGCGACGACGATGAACGGGCGGGGAAGGAGGTGCGTCGTCCCGTCCACCGTGACGTGGGCATGGGCCATCGCCTCGAGCAACGCGGACTGGGTTCGGGGAGGCGCGCGGTTCAGCTCGTCGGCGAGGACGAGCTCGTGAAAGAGCGGACCCGGTCGGAACTGGAACTCACCGCTGGCCGGCGAGAAGACCTGCACGCCGGTGACGTCGGCGGGCATGAGGTCGGCGGTGAACTGGATTCGGGCCAGCCGGAGGCCGCACACCCGGGCCAGCCCCTCGGCGAGCGTGGTCTTTCCCACGCCGGGCGCATCCTCCAGGAGGAGGTGACCTCCGGCGACGACGGTGGTGAGAGCGAGCTCGACGGCGGAGCGCTTGCCGCGGACGACGCGGCCCAGGGCCTCGGCAGCGCGGGTCAACAGCGCATGCGCTGCGGAAGCGGCGAGTGGGGAGCGGGGGAGTGCGGGGGCGGTCACGTGGGGGTGGCGGCAGTCTAGCCGCTGCCCGTCCGTTCACGCCTCCGCTGGCTGCTCCACCTCGTCGGTCCGGAGCCCGAAGTACCGGAACATGCGTGCCTGGTGTCTCCCGAGCCCTGTGAGCGACACGGGTCGGTCCCGGAGCGCCCGGGTGAGTGCATCGACCGAGAGGTCGACGAAGGTGCGCACCTGGGAGAAGTCCACGGTGAGCGGCAGCGGGGGCAGCTCGCGCAGGGCCTGGGTCACGGCGAGGGCGGTGTTGCCGTCCAGCGTGCCGGTCAGCCGCAGCACGAGCCCGTGCGCGCTCTGCTCCAGGCGGATGTCGAGGTTCTCCATTCGCGGGTCTCCCCTTCGAGGCCGAGCGAGCATGCGCTCCTGCCGTCGACCGGGGGTGTGGGATGCCCCCTGCCCCGTTACGGACGCGACAGAGGTCCCCCCTCAACGTCGCGTGTTGAATGAACTCACTGTGCGGTGGACATCGTGCCCTCGGCAGCGAGCGTCCGCTCCTCGGGGGCGAGCGCGCGGCGAGCCTCGACGTCGGCCAGGCGCACCCGCAGCCGCCGCCACTCCTCCGTGACGTCGCGCGGGTACCCCGCGGCGAAGCGCCTCCGGGCCTGCGCGTTCCGCAGCACGCGGCGGGCGTACGCCGGACCGCCGTTGTAGGCGAGCAGCGCCGCCTCGACGGTGCCGAATTCGCGGAGCAGCGAGGCGAGGTACGCCGTGCCGAGCTCGACGTTCAGCTCGGCGTCGAAGAGCGTCTGCCGGTGCCGGAGCGTCGTCCCCCGCTGCGTGGCGAGGAAGCTCCCGGTGGTGGGCATCATCTGCATCAGCCCCATCGCCCCGACGCCGGAGACGGCGTAGGCGTTGAACGCGCTCTCGGTCCGGATGACCGCAACCACCAGAAGCGGGTCCAGCCCGTTGGCCTCGGCCTCGCGCACGATGGCGATGGCCACCCGCCGCTGCGAGCGCTCGGTGAGCGCCGACCTGCGAAGGACGTCGGGGATGCCGAGCGCGTCCGCCTCGGTGTACCAGCGCTCCTCGTCCTCCAGCACCCGGAGCCGGTCGCGCATCGCGGCCAGCTCCGCCTCGCGCTTGCCGAGCAGGTCCTGGAGCTTCTCGACGTCCCCCGGGTCCCGGTGCTCGATGGCCCGGGTGGGCGGCTCGCTCGGATCCGCTCCCGCGTTGCTCACCATCCCGACGCTCAGCGCAACCAGCCACAGTCGTCCCGTCGCCATCGCCATCTTCGCCGCCCTTGCCCCCATCTGAACGTGGCGGCGGGGCCTAGCAGCCTCCGTGCCAGCGGCGGCGTGGAGGATCCGCGGTGTCAGAGCGTTTGGGCGACGACGTCCGCCCACGGGTCGGTCGAAATTTCCGGAAGCGGCGCCGCTGCTGCCACCGGAGTCCGATGCGGCGTCGACCTGCGCACACCGGGGAGGGCCAGCAGACCGGTCGACCCTCGTCTCCGGGCCGTTGCGCGGCATCGACTGACGGACAGTTCGAGCCCGTGCCGGCAGGCCGGCGGAGTCCACGCACTGGTCGGCCGGCGGATGCCGCCCCACGATGCCGCCGTGCTCTGGACCAATGGCTGCATCCTTCTGATGCTCTGGGCGCTGGGCTACTTGGCCGGCGGGACCGTGGGGCAGTGGGTGCACCTGCTGCTCGGTCTCGCGCTGCTCCACTTCGCGCTGGCCGTGGTGAAGGCGGGCCGCCACCTGCCGAGGACGCGCGGCGGCTGGTCCGCGGCCGGTCCGCGCCTCGAGGCGCCGCGTCGCTGACCTGGCCGGCGGGACGCGGCCATCCCGTGTATGTCGTGGCGCGCATTCCGGATGCTGCGCCTCGCACTCACTCTCGTCCTCACCGCCGCCGGTTCCCCGTCGCACCCCGACGCGGGCCCGCCGCCGCTGGTCGAGGATCTCCCGCCCGGGGCGCCCGGCGGCGCGGGAGCGATTGCGCCCCGCCCGCCGCCGATCCGGAAGGTGAGCGTCGATCCGCGCAGGCTCGCTCCGGAGCTGCGTGCGCGCGCCCAGGAGGCATCGCGCTCGGGAGCGCGGCTCCTCGTCGAGCTCGGAGCCCCGTGGTGCGAGCCCTGCCGCGCCCTCGACGCAGCATTCGCGCGCGAGAGCAACCGCGCGGTCCTCGCCGGATGGTGGCTGGTGGAGGTCGACGTGGACGCGCTGCCGCCCGGGCCGGTCCTGGGACGGCCGACACACACCGTCCCCGCGCTCGTCCGGCTCGACCGCTCCGGACGCCCCGCGGCGTGGCTCCAGGGAGCGGCGCTCCCCACCGACAGTGCCGCCAGGCTGGACGCGGCCCTCCGGGCCTTCCTCCCGCCTTGACGCCCCCCGGCAAGCTGTTATGTAGGCCCGCTTCCGAAGCGAGGAGACGCGTCTTGAAGGGCTTGATCGGCAAGAAGATCGGGATGACTCAGGTGTTCGACGAGGACGGGAACCTCGTGCCGGTCACGGTCATCGACGCGTCCACCTGCACCGTCGTGGGCAAGCGGACCCCGGAGCGGGACCGCTACTCGGCGGTGACGCTCGGGTTCGGCAAGGCCAAGGAGAAGCGCCTCACCTCCGCCGAGAAGGGCGCCTTCAAGAAGGCCGGCGTCGAGCCTCGCCGCGTCCTCAAGGAGTTCCGCCTCACCGCCGACGAGGTCGCCGCGATGAACGTGGGCGACGCCGTGGGCGTCCAGTCCTTCGAGAAGGGCCAGCTGGTCGACGTCACCGGAATCACCAAGGGCCGGGGCTTCCAGGGCGTGATGAAGCGCTGGAACTTCCGCGGCTTCGGCCAGACGCACGGCACCCACGAGTACCGCCGGCACCCGGGCGCCATCGGACAGCGCAAGACGCCGGGGCGCGTGTACCCCAACAAGAAGATGCCGGGGCACTACGGGGTCGAGCAGGTCACCACCCAGAACCTCACCGTGGTGGACGTCGACGCGGAGAAGAACCTCCTCCTGGTCAAGGGTGCGGTCCCCGGCCACAGCGACGGCATCGTCTTCGTGCGGCCGTCGGTGAAGGTCGCTCTCCGCGCTCAGCACGCCAAGAAGTAACCGCCCTCGGTCCCCAGAAGCCCAGGGGGACGCCTGGGGAAGCGCGCGTTCGCGCGCCAGCGTCCTGGCTCAGTAAACGTCTGGACGCGGGCATTGCCCGGCCGTCCAATGACGACCATCGGGCGTTCCGCGCGCATCTTCCGCCCGCGAGCCGTTGGCAACCGCGGGGTCACGGGCCAGCTTGGCGGGCCACGTGTCCTACTTACGAGTGCTTGCTCTTGCCGGGCTGGCGGGGTTGCTGGCCCCTGCCCGTGCTCTCGCCAGTCCCGAGCCCCCGGTCCAGCCCAGGCTGTACCCGGTCGGTGGCCGGTTCTCGCTGGCCGCGACGGTCGGCGTCAGCGTCTTCGACACCCTGACCCGGACCGGGACCCTGGAGCTCCGTGCCGGCTGGGACTTCAGCGAGTGGCTGGGGCTGGACGCCTCGGTCACCGGCGCGCTCGCCGGTCACACCGCGCTCGCGGACCGCATCGGCCAGCACCTCCTGCAGACGCCGCCGGTCGGGACCGTGGACGACCTGTCCGACCTCTGGCAGCTGAAGGCCATGGTCCTCGCCGGCGTGCGGCTCGCGCCGGTGTACGGGAAGTTCAACCTCGGCGCCGACCTCCCCATCCGCTTCCAGGCCTACCTCTGGCTGGGCGGCGGGGCCGGGTGGCTGGACCGCACCTCGGTCGTCATCTGCCGGAACGTCACCTCCCGCGAGCAGGGGACGTGCGGCGACTGGTTCACCGAGAGCCGGGTCGCGCCGGTCGCCTCGCTGGCGCTGGGATTCCGCCTCTTCACCGGCCTGCACGGGGCAGTGCTGCTCGAGCTCCGCAGCCTCGTCTGGAAGGACGACTATCTCCTCGGGGTGGATCGCGCGGCGGCCGAGGCGGGCAACGTCACCGGCCAGCGCGCGCCCAGCCCGGGCTTCACCAACACCATGCTCGTCCAGCTCGGGTACGCCTTCATCTTCTGAGGCCAACGTCCATGTCCGTCCTCGGAACCCTCGTCCTCGTCACCGCGCTCGGCGCCAGTCCCGAGCCCACCGCCCCGGCGGATCCGCTCACCGGCAGCCCCAACGTGCAGTTCCGGGTGCTGGAGCCGAAGCCGTTCCCCGACGCCCTCCGGCACGAGCTGACGCTCCAGCCCTTCGTTCCCCAGGTCGGGTCCACCTTCACCACGCACTGGCTCACCAGCTTCACGTACACCTTCCACGCCACCGAATGGCTCGGGCTCCGCCTGCAGCCCTTCTGGGTGTGGCACGCGCAGCGGTCCCGCTTCTCCAGCGAGCTGCTGAGCCGCGTGCGCCAGGACGCTGCGGCGGCGAGCTCGGTGATGCTGCAGTGGGGCGCGATCGCCGGACCGGAGTGGTCGCCCATCCGCGGGAAGTTCACCGCCTTCGGGGGAACCGTGCGCTACGGCTTCGTGCTCTTCGGCGGCGCCGGCGTGGGCGGCACGGACATCGAGCTCAAGACGGCCGATGCGATCGGCCCCTCGACCTCCGGCAGCACCGGCCTGCGGATGCTGGCCACCGCCGGGGGGGGCTTCCGGGTGCAGCTCGGAGATCGGTGGACGGTGCGGCTCGAGGTCCAGGACCTCATCCACTGGGGCAGCGTGAGTCACATCAACGGGTGCAACGCGGCCGACCTCCAGACGCTCGACGAGCAGCGGCTGGCGGGCGGCATCACCGGGGCCGGGGTGAGCGGGCAGTGCAACGTGGGCGCGTTCCAGGGCACGACCGGCAGTGGCTACGACCGGAGCAACGACGTGAGCCTCGCGCGGGCGAAGGTGAACGAGGGGGGCACGGACGTCCTGCACGTCGTCGGGGTCTACCTCGGGTTCGGGGTGGAGCTGTGAGGCGGCTGGCCTTCCTCGCCGCCACGTCGTTCGCGCTGGCCTGTGCCCGGCGCGGTCCCCCGCCGGAGCTGCTCGCCCTCGGCCGGCCACCCGACGCGAGCCCCGCCGACGCGCTCGCCCTCGGCCAGGCGCTGCAGGCGGCCCGGCTGGACGCCATCTCGCTCGGGCCCCTGCGCACGGCCGCTGCGAGCCCGGGACCGGCGCAGGCCCCGGCCCTCGAGGCGCTCCTCGCCGCGCAGGAGAGGCTCGACGAGCAGCTCCTCGTCCCCGCCTTTCTCGCCGCCCATCCCGGGCTGCCGGCTGCCTCACCCGAGCGCCAGGAGCGGGCGCTCCTGCTCCGCGGGCTCGAGGCGCAGCGCACCGGCACCCTGGAGGACGCCGAGTCCCTGCTCCGGCGCATCCCGGCCGGCTCTCCGCTGGCCCCGCGCGCCCGCTACGCGCTCGGCATCGTCCTCTCCGACCCCCGCCACCCGGGGGGACCTCGCATCCAGGCAGCACTCGACGAGTTCCAGGCCGTGCTCGGCTACCCCGGCGGTGGCCGCGAGGGCGCCGAGACGCGCGCCCTTGCCCAGCTCGGCATCGCGCGGCTTCTGTACGGCCTCAGGCAGGACGCGGCCTCTGCGGCGGCGTACGACCGGGTCCCGCGGGACAGCCGGGTGTGGCCGGAGTCGCTGTTCGAGCGGGGGTACCCGCGCTTCCGGACGGGAGACGACGGAGGGGCGCTCGGCACGGCGCATGCCACGCGCGCCCCGCAGCTCCAGGCCAGCTTCCTTCCCGAGGCCCGCATCCTCGAGGCGACGGTGCTGTTCCATGCGTGCCTGTACCCGGAGACCCGGAGCGTGCTCGACGGTTTCACCAGCACATACCGGCCACTCTCGGAGCGGCTGCGCGACCTCGTGGACCGGCGTGCCTCCTCCGCGGAGGAGGTGGCGCTGCTCGTGGATCCGGCGCAGCGGGCCTCGCTGGGCGAGGGCCTCGGGGCGTCGCTCCTGGCCGAGCCGCGCATCGCCGCCGGGCTCTCGCTGCTCCGGACGCTCGACGGCGAGCGCGCGCAGCTCGGGTCGGTGAGCGGCACCAGCGCCGTGCTCGAGCAGGCGGACCGGGTCCGGGTCGACGCCGAGCAGGCGACGGCGCAGGCCATCCACGCGCGCCTGGCGGACGCTTCCGCCTCGCTGCGAGATCTCCTGGAGCAGGCCGATGTGCTCCGCTTCGAGATGACGAAGGGCGAGAAGGAGCTGCTCGACGCCGACGTGGACCAGAGAAAGCTCCTCGCTGCCAGACCCCTTCCGCCGTTGCCAACCGGTGGCCCCGCCGACGAGCGGTGGCGCGTGGATGGAGAATGGTGGTCTGACGAGATCGGCTTCCAGCGAGCGACGCTGAAGGACGGATGTCCTGCCCGGAAGGCCACGCCGAGCGTCCGCTGACGCACGCTCCCGGCTGGCGAGCGGCCTTCTCCGGTCAGCACCCCGGCCCTAGCTTGTTCCGGGTCCGTGAGACCCGGGTCACGAGGCCAGGGTGGGACGGAGGAGAGGGTGACGGCGGTGGCGTGGCGGGGAGCGACAATCGGGCTTCTTGTGTGGATGGTGGGCGCTGGCTCCGTCGCGCGCGCCGCGCAGGAGCAGCCTGCACCGAAGTCCGACGAACGCACTGGGCCTGCGGTGTTCCGCCTCGACCTGTCGGACGCCCAGCGGGCGAAGCTCACCGAGGCCAAGCGCGCCGAGCTCATCGCCCAGCTGGAGACGCTGGTGCAGCGCTTCCCGGACGACTCGCCCCGCAAGCCAGATCTCCTGTTCCAGCTCGGTGAGGCCTACTGGGAGAAGAGCAAGGCGCTCCGGCGCGCCGAGACCGAGGCGGCGGATGACGCGACGAAGGCCGACCACGGGCCGAGCGAGGCGATCCGCACGCGGGCGATGGAGTCCTATGCGCGCCTGCTGAATGCCTTCCCGAGGTACGAGCGCCGCGACGAGGTGCTGTTCTCGCTCGCCTACGACCTCGAGGACGTGGGCCGCGGCGACGAGGCGGTCGGGCAGTACCGCGCGCTCATCCGCGACTTCCCGAACTCGAAGTACGCGCCCGACGCCTGGCTCGAGCTGGGCAATCACGCCTTCGACAAGGACAACCTGGCGGCCGCGCAGGACGCCTACCAGCACGCCTCCCGCATCGGGTCGCCG
>CAZDSB010000534.1:0-15221 GCA_964507515.1 uncultured Myxococcaceae bacterium | reverse complement strand
GGCCGGTTGCTCACGCTCGACTACTACTCCAACGCGATCTCCTTCCTGGACCTCGATGGCGCCCGGTCCGAGACGCTGCCGCTCGCGCTCGGTGCGACGCCCTTCGTGAATCCGACGCAGGCTGCTCTCTCCGGAGACCGGCGCTCGGCGTGGATCGTCTCCAGCGGTACCGACGGGCACCTGCTCCAGCTCGATCTCGCCTCTCGCAGCATCGTGCGTGACGTCCCGATCGACGGTCTGTCGTTCGGCGTCGCGTTCGTCCCCGCAGCACCCCGGTGATGCCATGACATCGAAACCGACGCTCCTCGTCTCGGTCGTGATGCTCCTCGCCGCCTGTGGCAGCGGAAGCCCTCCGGGAAACAACGGCAACCCCGACTCTGGTAACCCCGGAGGATCGGGGGTGGTGACCGGCATCGTCAGCGACATCGGAACGGGCGTCCGGATCGCGGGAGCGACGGTCAGCGGTGGCGGAAAGACCGCCACGACCGACGCCCAGGGAGGGTTCTCCCTCAGCGCGCTGGCCTCGGGCGCCGTCGAGGTGTCGGTCACCAAGTCCGGGTATGCGCCGGGCTTCGCGAACGCCACGGCCGGCACCAGCTCCGACTCGGTCTACGTCCTTCTCAAGGCCGAGGGCACACCGCAGAGCTACGCGGTCGGCACCGGCGTGACGCTGAGCCAGTCGACCGCCAATGGCCCCTATGCGGTCATCCTCCAGCCGAACAGCGTCGACACCAACGACTCGAACATCACGGTCTCCATCACTCCGCTGGATCCGACCACCGAGGCGGCGGCGTTGCCGGGCACCCTCGTCGCCGGTGGGGTGGCGAAGTCGGTGCTCCTGCCGGTCACCTTCGCCGAGTTCACGCTGCGCGACTCGAGCGGGACGCGGCTAAATTTGAAGTCCTCGGCGAGCGCGCAGGTCGAGCTGCCGATCCCCGCGTCGCTGCGTGACACGTACCCGTCCAACAGCAAGATCCACTGCTACTCCTACGACTCCGCCACCGGGAAGTGGGACGACTTCGTGGACGGGACGGTCCAGACCTCGTCGGTCGATGGGACGACGCCGGTGCTCGCGGCGTCCATCCGTCACTTCTCGTGGTACGGCGGGGCGCCCGAGGGGAACGACTGCGTCGACGTCTACGTCAAGGTCACCAGTGCCGTGGACGGACGGCCGCTCGGAAACGCTCGGGTCGAGGCCACGCCGGGAACCGTCGCCTACACCGATGCGGACGGGAACGCCGTGGTCCGGAGCACCCAGAGTGGCAGCGGCTCGAAGTTCACCGCGTACCAGACCGGGATCGACGTCGACGGCTCGCTGACCGGAATGGCCGGGGCGAAGTACATCGAGTTCGGCGAGGTCACGGAGGAGCTCACCGGGCTGGTCACCAAGCCGTGCAGCTCGGACATCGGCTCCCCTGGCTCCGGCTCGGGCTCTGGCCCCGGCTCCTCGGCCGCTTCGCCCCTCCCCGTCAAGATCGGCGTGGTGAAGAACTTCCTCTACAACGCGCTCGCCGTGCTCAGCGCGTCGGGCGGAACGGGCTCAGTCGCCGTCATCCTCGAGTCCGGGGTACCCGACGAGACCGGTCAGCTGCAGAACCCCATGCCTGCCAGTGGCGCGAAGATCACCGTCGTCGAGTCCGGCGGGGGCAGCCCGGTGCTGCTCCCCGAGCTCTCCTCGGGCTCCGGTTACTACGCGACCCCCGGGACCTTCGCGATCACCCCCGGAAAGACCTACACGATCCTCATCGACGCGGACGGGTACGGAAGCGTCGACGGATCGGGCTCCGCCTCGGCAGTGGGCGAGCTGACCTTCACCAACCCCACCGACGGCGCCACGGTCTCAGGGAACGGGCTGCTCGCAACCTGGAGCGATAGCGGCGCGGGCAACCCCGGCTACTCGGTCGTCTACTACGCCTTCATCACTGGCGAGAACGGCGGCTTCTACTACATCGGGAACGATCGCGAGGCGACGGTCACCAACATTCTGACGGGGGGCGGCGCACCCCTTCCGCCGGGCGACTACGCCGGCGAGGTCACCGCCTGGAGCGGCGGGATCTCCCTGGGCGGGGGAGGTGGACTGACCTTCGGCAACAACATCACCGGCGCCGGAGTGAGTGGGGCCTTCTACAGCAGTGGCCAGTCGGCCTCGGTCGGCTTCACCGTGCAGTAGCGGCTCCGCCCCGCCGTCCCCGTACGGCGTCGCTCACTCCGGATAGGTGTTGAGCTTGTACATGACGAGGAGCACCAGGGGCGGCTTCAGCGCGCCGAAGGTCCCCCGGAAGATGTCCGAGATCGCGTCACTCCCGTAGATCTGCGACAGCCCGCGGTTCACGGCCTGGCGGAGCCCGGACGCTCCGAGCGGCAGCATGATCGCGTAGGGCACGTAGCCGATCTCGTCGTCGAGGAGCTCGTAGAGCGAGCCGTCCTTCAGCTTGTTCCCCATGCCCAGGATCATCACCCTGCCCGCGGCGAGCGCGTCGGCCTTGCCGCCCTCGAGGAGCGCGAGCGCCTCGTCGTAGTTCTTCGTCGGCACGACCTTGGCGTTCACCAGCGCCTTCTTCAGCGCCTCCTCGAGCGCGGCCGCGTTCGGGGTGTTGGCGACCACCGCGATGGTCTTGCCCGCGAGGCCACCGAGGTTCTTCGCGTTCGTGGCCTTCCGGACGAGCAGCCCTGTCGCGTCGACCCAGATCGGATTGGAGAAGTCCACTTCCCCCATCCGCGAGAGGGTGGCGGTGGTGGTTCCGCATTCCATGTCGACCTGGCCCTTCTTGACGAGATCGAGCCGGGTCTGGACGGTGGCCGGGACCCACTTGATGGCGAGCGGCTGAATCTTGAGCTGCTGCTCCATGCTGGTGACGACGCGCTTGCAGATGTCGATGCTGTAGCCCTTCGGCTGGCCGTCGACCTCGGAGGAGAAGGGCGCCGCGTCGGTGCGGTAGGCGATCGTGACCGTCTTGTGGTCGCGGATGCGCTGGAGGGCCTTGTCCGTCGGCTGGGCGAGCGTCGCCAGGGGGAGCAGAGCTGCGAGAAGCAACGGCAGTCGCATCGTCGACCTCGAGGTGGATGGAGGACGGCGACCGCAGCAGAGGCCCGGATGCCGTCGTGAGCGCGCGGACCCTAGCACGTGAAACGCGAGGGCTAGGCCCCCATCGTTCCGTACTCGGGCTTCCCGCCGCGCTCGAACCGGTAGAACGTCGGACCCTTGCTGCTCGTGACGACCTCGACCTGCTCGAGCGCGGCGGGGATCGTCCCGCCGGCGAAGAGCCGCTTTCCGGAGCCGAGCACCAGTGGGTAGATGAAGAGCCGGTACTCGTCGATCAGGTCGTTCTTCAGCAGCGTCTGGAGCGCGTCAGCGCTGCCCCAGGTGTGCACGGTCCGGCCGGGTTGCTGCCGGAGCTTGCGGAGCTCGGCGACGGCGTCGCCCTTGATGAGGCTGGAGTTGTTCCAGCTGACACGATCGAGGCTGCGTGACAGCACGTGTTTCGGCCGTGCGTTGAGCGCGGTTGCGACGGGGTTGGCGGGATCGGTCACCTTCGGCCAGTAGCTGGAGAAGATGTCGTAGGTCTTGCGTCCGAGCAGGAAGCCGTCGGCGTCCTTGATCCCGTCGACGATGAGCCGCAGCACGGCCTCGTCGGTGTAAGGCGCTTGCCACCCTCCGTGCTGGAAGCCGCCCTCGCGGTCTTCCTCGGGCCCGCCGGGGGCCTGCATCACTCCGTCCAGTGTCAGAAATGCGTTCACGACGATCTTGGGCATGTTCGCTTCCTCCACCGGGGCGACGAACCAGCCCGGGCCGGATCGACAGGGTACGCACGGACCAGGTTCCGGCCCCGGCGCCCTCGGAATCGGGGGCACTGGCGGGGGCTCGGGCCGTCGACAGGCTCCATGATCTCGGCGAGGAGCCGCCCGGACTTCCTGAAGCGAGGAGTACGGGACTTGAACCCGTGACCTCCGGCGTGACAGGCCGGCGTTCTAACCAGCTGAACTAACTCCCCAGACGACGCGTCCTCGAATGGGCGGAACAGGGATCGAACCTGTGACCCTCGCCTTGTAAGGGCGATGCTCTACCGCTGAGCTATCCGCCCGGTCCCGGCTCCGTCCTCGACGACGGGGCGCTTGTACGGTCCCGGTTCCAGCTGTGTCAAGGAGGACGGTCGCAAGTTGTGCCTATCGCGCGACCGCTCGCTGGCAGCAGTCTACACCTCATGGACACTCGCACCGCCGCCGCCCGATTCCGGGACCTGCACCAGGGGCCCAGCCCGCTTCTCCTTCCCAACTCCTGGGACGCGGGCAGCGCCAGAGTCATCGAGGCTTCCGGCGCCCAGGCCATCGCTACCACCAGCGCCGGCCTCGCCTGGGCGCGCGGCTACCCCGACGGGTACGCGCTCCCGGTCCGGCACCTGGTCGCGACCGTGAACGAGATCGCCCGGGTCATCCGGGTCCCGCTCAGCGTCGACATGGAGGCCGGCTACGCCGATGCGCTCGACGCGATCGCCGACAACGCACAGGCCCTGGCGAGCGCCGGCGCGGTGGGAATCAACCTCGAGGACGGGACGAGCCCGCCGGACGTCCTCTGCGAGCGCATCGCCGCCACCAAGCGTGGAGCGGCGCGCGCAGGCGTGGCTCTCTTCGTCAACGCCCGCTGCGACGTCTACCTCAGGGCGCTCACGGCTCCCGAGCGGGCGCTGGAGGAGTCGATCTCCCGCGGTGTGAAATACCGGGACGCGGGCGCCGACGGGTTCTTCCTCCCGGGCGTCGTCGATCCGGCCGTCATCCAGCAGGTCGTCGCCGGTGTGTCGCTCCCGCTGAACGTGCTCGTCCGGGCGGGGCTTCCCCGGGTCTCGGTGCTCATGGAGCTCGGCGTTCGCCGCGTGAGCGCCGGGTCGGGAATCTCCGGCGCCGTGCTCGGCCTGACCCGGCGGGCGGTCCGGCAGTTCCTCGACGGCGGCACCTACGAGACGATGCTGGACGGGGCGATTCCCTATGCCGAGCTGAACGCGCTCTTCGCCGAGCGCACGTGAGCGGCTCCGACCTCCTCCTCCGTCCCGTCGGCGTGGTGCGCTCCGAGCTACGCGCGCGCGACCGTGCGCCGATGCAGGGCGACGAGGGCGCGCCAGATGCGTGGATCGAGCTCCGGCCGGAGGTGGCGAGCGCCGCTGCGTCGCTCTCGCCCGGGGACGAGCTGCTGGTCCTCACCTGGTTCCACGAGGCGGACCGCTCGGTCCTCGAGGTCCGCCCGCGGGGAGATCGCACCCGTCCGCTCACCGGTGTGTTCTCCACCCGCTCGCCGGACCGTCCGAACCCGGTGGGGCTCCATCGCGTGCGGGTCCTCGAGGTCGAGCCGCGGCGCATCCGGGTGGGGCCGCTCGAGGCGATCGATGGCACACCGGTCATCGACCTGAAGCCGGTCCTCCGGACGGACGGCCGCTAGGCCAGGCTCGCCAGGGCCGGGGGCTTCCTGCTACGTCGTCCAGGTCGTGAACGATCGGATCCTTCGCGCCGCGCGGCGGCAGCCGGTGGACGTGACCCCCGTGTGGATCATGCGCCAGGCGGGCCGGTACTTGCCCGAGTACCGGGCCATCCGGGAGAAGATCGAGTTCCTTCCTCTCTGCAAGACGCCGGATCTCGCCGCGGAGGTCACCGTGCAGCCGGTGCGCCGCCTCGGCGTCGACGCCGCGATCATCTTCTCCGACATCCTCATCCCCACCGAGGCGATGGGGATGGACCTCGAGCTCGGAGACAGAGGACCGCACTTTCCCTCGCCGCTCCGGACCTCCGCGGACGTCGAGAAGCTCGCAGTTCCGGATCCGGTGGAGCGGACGGGATTCGTGGCCGAGGCGATCCGGAGGACGCGCGCTGCGCTGCACGACTCGGTGCCGGTCATCGGCTTCGCCGGCGCTCCCTTCACCCTCGCGGCGTACATGGTGGAGGGCGGTGGATCGAAGAGCTTCATCCTCATCAAGCGGCTCCTGTTCGAGCAGCCGAAGGTGGCTCACACCCTGTTCGACCGGCTGACGCGCACGCTCATCCCGTACCTCGAGATGCAGGTGGCCGCCGGCGCGCGCATCGTCCAGATCTTCGACAGCTGGGGCGGCGAGCTGAGCCCGCGCGACTTCGAGACCTTCAGCCTCCCGTACCTGACCCGCATGGTGCAGGCGCTCCAGGCGAAGGGAGTTCCGGTCGTCGTGTTCGGGACCGCCATGTCCACCCACCTGCCTTTGCTGAGGAAGACGGGGGCGGACGTGCTCGGGTGCGACTGGCGCATCGAGATCGACCAGGCGCGCGCGCTCGTGGGGCCGGACGTCGCGCTCCAGGGCAACCTGGATCCGCTCGCGCTCTTCCTGCCGCCGGCGGAGATCGACCAGCGGGTCGCGGACATCCTCCGCCGTGCCGGCCCGGTGGGGCACATCTTCAACCTCGGACACGGCATCCTTCCGCCGACGTCACCGGACGCGGCGAAGCACCTGGTGGAGACGGTGCACCGCCTCGGCTGTCACGTCACACCGCCCCCGACTCCCTAGAGGTCGGCGGGGCAGGGCGGACCAGCCCGTCGAGGAAGGTGCGGAGCGCGGTGTCGAGCAGCGGTTCCACTGGTGTCACCGGAAAGCCGGGGCAGGTCAGCTTCAGGCTGACGATGCCGTGGACCACCGACCAGAGCGTGTCCGCGAGCGCCTGGACGTCCGCGCCGGGAAGGAGCCGGCCCGCGTGCTCGAGCTCCTCGAGCGGATCGATGAGGGCCCGGTATGCGCGCTGCCCGGGGTCCCCGACCGCCCCCTCGAACACGGCGGTGGTGAGCTGCGGGTCCTCCATGAAGATGAGCCGGTAGGTCTCCGGGTTCTCCATGCCGAAGCGGATGTAGGCCCGCCCGATGGCCTCGAGCCGCGCCAGGGGATCGGCGATGCGCTCGGTGGGCCCGAACGCCTCGAGCAGCTTCGAGAAGCCCTCGGACGACAGCGCCCGGGCAATGGCATCGCGGTTCTCGAAGTAGAGGTACAGCGTCCCCGGGGCGTACTCGATGGCGTCGGCGATCTTTCGGATGGTGAGCGCCCCGAACCCCTCCCGCTGGACGATGGTCCGTGCGGCGTCGAGGATGCGGCTCCGGAGCTCCGTCTTCTCCCGCGCACGTCGCTGCGCCGTTCCCATCTCGGCCCTTCTTAGCGGTTGACATGCAGAACGTCCATCGCTACATGAACGCAGTTCATTGAACATCGTTCAGTAACATGGTTGCAGTTCATCGGAGGCGCCATGGTCGAGCGAATCGGGCTGGTCGGAGCGGCAGGAGCGATGGGGCGGAGCGTGGGGCAGGCGCTGGCGGCGCGCGGGAAGCCCTTCCGGGTCATCGGCCGGTCCGCCGGCGCGCTCGCGTCGAGCTTCGGCGCGATGTCCGGCGTCGAGCGCACGACCTGGAACCCGGACGAGGCCGCGTCGGTGCGTGCCGCCGTCCGGGGGCTCGACACGCTGGTCTACCTGGTGGGCGTCCCGTACGACCGGTTCGACCAGCACCCGGTGGTGATGGGACAGACGCTCGCCGGCGCGATCGCCGAGGGCGTCCAGAGGATGGTGCTGGTCGGGACGGTGTACCCGTACGGCATGCCGCGGGCGACGCCGGTGACCGAGAGCCACCCGCGCGAGCCGCACACCTTCAAGGGACGGATGCGCAAGGCCCAGGAGGACCTCCTGCTCGAGGCCCACGCGGCGGGGAAGATCCGTGGCGCCGTCCTCCGGCTCCCGGACTTCTACGGTCCCGACATCGAGAAGAGCTTTTTGCACGACGCGTTCGTGGCGGCGCTGCAGGGGAGGACCGCCAACCTCATCGGCCCCATCGACACGCCGCACGAGTACGTCTTCGTGCCCGACGTGGGCCCGGTGCTCCTCGACCTCGCGAATCGCCCCGAGGCCTACGGGCGGTGGTGGCACCTCGGCGGCCCGGGGACCATCACCCAGCGCGAGTTCGTCACGAAGGTGTTCGCCGCGGCCGGGAAGGCGCCGAAGCTCCGCGTCGCCGGCAAGACCGTGCTTCGCGTGATGGGGCTGTTCAACCCGCTGATGCGCGAGCTGGTCGAGATGCACTACCTCCAGACCACGCCGGTGGTGCTCGACGACTCGGCGCTCCAGAAGCTGCTCGGGCCGGTGAAGAAGACGTCGTACGAGGACGGGATCCGGAAGACGCTGGAGCTGATGCGCGCGACGAGGTCGGCTCGCGCGGCCTGATCGAGTCCGTCCAGAGGGTTTGACGCGCGACCCGCTCTCTGGTGGAACGCCGCGTCATGGGGCTCCAGCTCATCGGTCAGCGGGGCACGTCGCGCGCGGTCGTGGTGAAGGGGCTCCGCACGCCCTTCGTCAAGGCCGGTGGCGTCTTCGCCTCCCTCACCTCGCTCGATCTCGGCGCCGCGGTCGTCCGCGAGCTCGTGGAGCGCGCCGACGTCGACCCTGCCGAGATCGATCAGATCGTCTTCGGCCAGGCCATCCCCACGCTCCTTGCCCCGAGCATCGCGCGCGAGGTCGGCCTCGCCTCCGCCCTGCCGAGGGGCGTCGAGGCCCACAGCGTCTCCCGCGCCTGCGCAACCTCGATCCAGGCCTTCACCGACGTCTCGTCGGCCATGGCCCTCGGAGTCAGCCAGGTGGCCATCGCCGGCGGAACCGAGTCGATGAGCGACGTCCCCATCTTCACCAGCCGGCCGCTCTCGCGTGCCCTGGTGAAGGCCAGCCGCGCGCGCACGCTCCCCGAGCGGCTCCGCGCCTTCGCCGGCCTCAAGCCGAAGGACCTCGTCCCGGTCCCTCCGGCCATCGCCGAGTACTCCACCGGCCTCACCATGGGCCAGAGCGCGGAGAAGATGGCGAAGGAGAACCACGTCTCGCGCAGCTGGCAGGACGAGATCTCGCTCGCCTCGCACCAGCGCGCCGCCGCCGCCTGGAGCGCGGGCGTGTTCGATGCCCAGGTGATGCACGTCCCCGTCCCGCCCACCTACGCGACGACGGGCACCACCGACGACATCGTCCGTGCCGATGCCTCGCTCGATGCGCTCTCGAAGCTGAAGCCGGTGTTCGACAGGGCGCACGGCTCGGTCACCGCCGGCAACAGTTCTCCCCTGACCGACGGAGCCGCCGCGCTGCTGGTCATGCGCGAGGACCGGGCGCGCGCGCTCGGGCTCCAGCCGCTCGGCGCGCTGCGCGCCTTCGCCTACGCTGCGACCGACCCGGCGGACCAGCTGCTCCAGGGGCCCGCGTACGCCGCGCCCATCGCGCTCGACCGGGCCGGAATGACCCTGAAGGACATCGACCTGGTCGAGATGCACGAGGCCTTCGCGGCGCAGGTGGCGAGCAACCTCCAGGCCTTCGCCAGTCCCGAGTTCGCCAGCAAGATCGGCCGTTCGGGCCCGCTCGGAGAGGTCGACCCCGACCGGCTCAACGTCCACGGTGGCTCCATCGCCCTCGGGCACCCGTTCGGGGCGACCGGAGCGCGGATCGTCATGCAGGCGCTGGACGCGCTCACCCGGCGGAACAAGCGGACCGCGCTCTGCACCGTTTGCGCCGCCGGCGGCCTCGGCGCGGCCCTCGTCCTGGAGCGCGTCTGATGGCCAGCTTCCGCACGGAGATCCGCGGAGACGTGGCGGTCGTCACCTTCGACCAGCCCGGAGAGCCGGTGAACACGCTCTCGCCCGGGGTCGGCTCCGAGTTCATCGAGGAGCTGGAGCGTCTCGGCAAGGACGAGGCGGTCAAGGCCGTCGTGTTCACCTCGGGCAAGCAGGACTTCGTGGTGGGCGCGGACGTGGGCTGGCTCGGCTCGCTCCGCAGCGCATCGGACGGGGAGCGCGCCTCGCGCGAGGGACAGCACGGCTTCGATCGGCTCGCGTTCTTTCCCAAGCCGGTCGTCGCTGCCATTCACGGAGCCTGCCTCGGCGGCGGGCTCGAGTGGGCGCTCGCCTGCCGCGGGCGGGTGGCGTCGGACGCGGCGCGCACCCAGCTCGGCCTTCCCGAGGTGCAGCTCGGGCTGCTCCCCGGCGCGGGCGGTACTCAGCGACTCCCCAGGCTCATCGGCCTCCGGGCCGCGCTGGACATCATCCTCACCGGGAAGCCGGTGCGGGCCGCGAAGGCGCGGAAGCTGGGACTGGTGGACGACGTCGTCCCTCCCTCCATCCTCGTCGACGTTGCGGTCGAGCGCGCACGGGCGCTGGCCGCGGGGGACGGAGCCTCCGCCCATCGGCGGACGCCGCGCGAGACGGTCACCCGCGCCGCGCTCGAGGGAAATCCCCTCGGCCGTCGGGTCATCTTCGCCGGCGCCCGGAAGCAGCTGCTGAAGAAGACCGGCGGCCACTACCCGGCGCCCCTCCGCGCCCTCGACGTGGTGCGCGAGGGCCAGGAGAAGGGCATCGAGGCCGGGCTTCGCGCCGAGGCCCGCGCCTTCGGCGAGCTGCTGGTCTCCGAGGTCAGCGCCCGGCTGCGCGAGCTGTTCTTCGCCACCACCGCCCTGAAGAAGGACACCGGGGTGGACGGCGCGGCCAGGGCGCGGCCGGTGCAGAAGCTCGCGCTGCTCGGCGGCGGGCTCATGGGCGGCGGCATCGCCTTCGTGACCGCCGAGCGCGCCGGGCTCACGGTGCGGATCAAGGAGCGTGACGATGCCTCGGTGGGTCGTGCGCTCGCCCACGTGCGCAGGCTCCTCGACCAGCAGATCCGCAAGCGGCGACTCGACCGGCGCGGTCTGGAGAAGGTGCTGTCGAGAGTGAGCGCGACAACGGACCTCTCGGGGTTCCACCGCGCCGACGTCATCGTCGAGGCGGTGCCGGAGGACCTCGAGCTGAAGCGACGCCTCCTCGCCGACGTCGAGGCCGCGACGGCGGACGCGTGCATCTTCGCCTCCAACACCAGCTCGCTCCCCATCGCCCGGATCGCCGAGGGAGCGCGGCGCCCGGGCAACGTCATCGGGATGCACTACTTCAGCCCGGTGGAGAAGCTGCCGCTCCTCGAGGTCATCCCGCACTCCGCCACCGACCCCTCGGTGATTGCCACCTGCGTCGAGCTGGGGAAGAAGCAGGGGAAGACGGTCATCGTGGTCGGCGACGGCCCCGGCTTCTACACGTCGCGGGTCCTCGCCCCGTACCTGAACGAGGCCGCCCACCTCCTCCTGGAGGGCGCGGACGTCGCTGCGGTGGACCGGGCGCTCCAGGCGTACGGCTTTCCGGTCGGCCCCTTCCAGCTGCTCGACGAGGTGGGCTTCGACATCGGCGAGAAGGTGAGCCACGTGCTGAACGAGGCGTTCGGCGAGCGGATGACCCCGCCCCAGGCGATGGCCACGCTCATCAAGCAGGGCCGGCTGGGCAAGAAGGTGAAGAAGGGCTTCTACCGCTACGACGTCAAGGGCAAGCCGGTGGACACGAGTGTGTACGAGGCGATCCCCGGCGGGGCGACGCGGGTGCCGTTCCCCGAGGAGGAGCTGCGCGAGCGGCCGGTGCTGCTCTTCCTCAACGAAGCGGCCCGGTGCCTCGAGGAAGGCATCGTCCGCAGCGCGCGCGACGGGGACATCGGCGCCGTCTTCGGGCTCGGCTTCCCGCCGTTCCGCGGAGGACCCTTCCGGGCCATCGACGCCCTGGGCGCGGCGGAGGTCGTCAAGCGGCTGGAGTCGTGGAAGGAGCGGAAAGGAGTCCGCTTCGAGCCCGCCCCGCTCCTGCGCCGGATGGCAGCGAGCGGCGAGCGGTTTCACCCCGGTGGCCCGGGCTAGGCGGCTTTCGGCATCCCCTCGGACTCGAGCAGCCGGACGGGGAGCACCATGGCGTTCAGCCCGGCGAACTGGAGCCGCCGCTGGATCTGGTACGCCGTCTCGTTGTGGAGCAGCCGCTGGTACCAGTGCTCCTGCTCGAACACGAGCTTGCCGGCGAAGAACAGCGCCCGCGGAAACTCCTTCGCCACCTCGCGGCAGAGCTGCGTGGCCGTCTCCACCGCCTCGGTGCCCAGCGCCATCCGCGCGGTGGCCGCGAGGCCGAGGCCATGCGCGAGGCCGACGTAATCGTCGAGCGCCTTCCGCGTGCGCTCCTTCACCTCCACCACCTCGGCGATGTCCTTGAAGGTCGCCGAGTCGATGACGCCCACCGAGAGGAAGACGAAGTTCTGGAAGTAACCGGGGAAGAGTCGCTGGATGGTGAGGAGCGAGTGTACGCCGAGCCCGGCGTACCCGCCCACCAGGAGCGCGGCGGTGGGCTTCTTCGACTCCAGCGACCGCGCCGGGGTGGAGGACTTCGGCATCGAGGAGAGGATCGAGTCGAGCCGGCGGAGGTTCTCCTGCACCTTGCGATAGTGGCTGCGGGTCCAGGCGAACACCGCCACCACGGCGCCGGTCACCACGATGGTGACCCACGCGCCCTCGCGGAACTTCTCGTAGACGTTGACCACCAGGATGCCCAGACAGAGCACGAGGCCCACCACGTGGATCGCCCCCTGCCGCCGCCAGTCCGCGCGGTTCCTTCGCTCGCGCCACCAGAACCGGCACATGGCCAGCTGGCTCAGCGAGAAGGTGATGAACACGTTGATCGCATAGAGCGTCACCAGGGTGGTGATGTCACCGCGGGTGTAGAGGAGCGCGATCAGCGACGAGCCGCCCATCAGCAGCACGCCGTTCTGCATCGTCAGGCGGTCCGACAGCTGTGCGAACCGATGAGGGGCCCAGCTGTCCACCGCCATGTTGGCCATGACCCGCGGGCCGTCGAGGAACCCGGCCTGCGCGGCCACGAAGAGCAGCAGCGCCTCCGAGACCAGGGTGACCCAAACGAACCACCGGCCGAGGGGGAGGCCTCCGACGTGGAACGCGCCCGCGAACCGGTCCGCGAGCACCGCGTTCATGGTCTGTCCGCTGACCGGGCTCACGTGCAACAACAGATACGCGAGGGTGATGCCGCCCGCGGTCAGCGACAGGCTGATCGCCATCAGCACCATGGTGCGGCGAGCGGTCTCCACCTTCGGCTCGCGCATGATCTGCAAACCGTTGCTTACCGCCTCGATGCCGGTGTACGTGCCCGCGCCCATCGAGTATGCCCTCAGGAAGAGCGCGAGCATCCCTCCCATCCCGAGGGTCGCCACCCCGGAGGAGAGGCCGCCCTTCACTTGCTCCGCGACCGCGCTCGCCTCGCCGGCCCGGCTGAGCACCGCTCCTCCGATGAGCACGACGTGGGTGACGAGGAAGACGAGGAAGACCGGCGCGAGCACCGTGACCGACTCGCGCACCCCGCGGAGGTTGAGCACCACCAGCGCCCCGATGGCCAGGAACTCCACCGGCAGCTTCCAGCCGTGCATCGCGGGGGGCACGAAGCTGAAGATCGCGTCGGCGCCGCTGGCCACCGAGGTGGTGATGGTGAGGACGTAGTCCACCATCAGCGCGCTGCCGGAGATGACGCCGGCCGTGGGGCCGAGGAGCCGCGTGGCGACGACGTAGCCACCGCCGCCGAACGGGAAGTGCTCGATGATCCTCGAGTACGCCGCGGCGATGATCACGACGGTCAGGGCCGTGGACAGCGCGAGGAAGGGCGCGAGCGCCACGTGCGAGCCAAGCGCCTTGAACGACTCCTCGGGGCCGTACGAGGACGACGACAGCCCGTCCGCCCCGAGGCCGACCCAGGCCAGGAACGCCACCAGCGAGACGTGGTGGAAGACGCCCGGGTCCTCGACGTTCCGGGGCCTTCCCACGAGCCAGCGCCGCACCCGTCGCCTGAGCGGAGGGGGCTCGGTGTTCGGTGGGACGGGAGACGGCTCTGCGCTGCTCGGGTCCACGGCCTGGCGCGCGGGTCTAGCGCCGTGGGCCATTGGGGCGCAAACGACCCGTGATTCCGATGCGTTGTGCTGCACCGCCGTGGCACGTCTCCCGGGGCACCACCCCCGGTCTCTGCTAGCCTGCCCGGACTGTCCCGAAATGAACCTCTGGCTCGTCACCGCGCAGGACGCTCAGGAGAGCCTCCTCGTCCGGGGACTGGAGCGGGCCGGCTGGCGCTGTACCTGCTTCGCCGAGGGCGAGGCCGCGGAGCACGCCGCGCAGACCGAGACCCCCGACGCGTTCCTCATCCTCGAGCCGTGCGCGCCGTGGGGAGCGGCCGGGCTGCTCTCGCGCCTGCGCTCGACGACGGCGGACGCCGAGCGGCCGGTGCTGGTCCTCGGGGTGGAGGACGCGGAGACCCGCACCCGGCTCCTCGACCTCGGTGCGGACGACGTGCTCCCGGCGAACGTCGGCACCGACGAGCTCCTGGCCCGCCTCCGGAGGAGGTCCGCGGTCCTGCGGCGCTCGACGGGGGCGATGACCCGGGGCCCGGCCGACCGGGTCGCCGTCGTCGATGCGCTCACCGAGGTGCACAACCGGCGTTACTTCATGCTCCGGCTGGAAGACGAGTTTCGCCGGGGGCAGCGGTACGACAACCCGCTCGCGCTGGTCCTGGTGGACCTGGACCAGTTCCGGGGCATCAACGAGTCGTTCGGACACCTGGTGGGCGATGGCGTGCTCCGCGCGGTGGCCCAGTGCCTGGTCGCCGCGGTCCGTGAGACCGACACCGTGGCCCGCACCGGCGGTGACGAGTTCGCCTGCATCCTTCCGCAGACCCACCTCGCCGGGGCCCTCACCGTGGCCGAGCGGATCCGCCGGGACGTCGCGGCGCTCCGCACCGGCCCGGCGGCGGACGTCCTCCTCACCGCGAGCGTGGGCGTGGGGACTCACCCAGCGGTGCACGTGCAGACGCCCGAGGAGCTGATCGCCGCCGCCGACGGGTGCCTCGCCCGGGCCAAGCGCGAGGGTCGGAACCGGGTCTGCCTCGCGGACCCCGGGGTGGGGGCGATTCCGCGGGGGCCCGGGTCCGCCTGAAAGTCGCGGACTTCGGGCGAAGCGGCTATCGCCTGGACGGCTGGGTCAGTAGCGACCACAAGCGCCCTACGTGGGTGTAGAATGACCCCGGGTACTCACCGCTGAACCGGGCGAAACGGACCTGATCCCGCCCGTTTGCCGAAACCGTCTGGGTGGCCAGGCGGTTGCACGACCGCACATGGCTGAAAGACCTTTCATGGAGCCCGCGCTCAGGATGTCGCCTGCCCAGGGGCGACTGCTGGTGGTGGACGACGAGGAGAACATCCTCAAGTCGCTCCGTCGCGTCCTGCGGACGCAGGACTGGGAGATCCGCACCGCGCTCGATGGCGAGCGGGGTCTCAAGATCCTCGAGCAGTTCACCCCCGAGGTCGTCATCTCGGACTTCCGGCTCCCC
>CAZDSB010000533.1:0-6638 GCA_964507515.1 uncultured Myxococcaceae bacterium | reverse complement strand
TCCCGCCTGTCCGTCGCCAGCCTCTCACCTCTCCTGAAAAAACGTCCCCCGCCGCTGGGCCGTGTGCGCAGCGTCCATTGAACCCAGTTGAGCCAGGTGGGAGCCGAGGTGAGGTGCCGTAGGTCTCCCGGGTCGTCGGCGCGTGCCAACAGCCCCGGGCCTGACGCATGGAACCCCGGTACGGCCCCCGGAATGGACGTATCGGTTCGAATTTCTGCTGCACATCACGCACCCCGCAGGGGACAACCTTGCAAGGGCTTCCGGCCTCCGACCGGTCGGCTGCGACAATAAGGACGGGCCCGAGGGGGGTCAAGGGAACCTGGGCGCTCTGTTTCGTCACACTGGCTGGCATCGGCCGCTCTGCTCGTGCCAGCATCGGAGGGATCCAGTGCCTCGGCTCCTGTTCGCCACCACGCTCTGCGCCCTGATCGGTGCCGGACCGGCACTCGCGGCGGTGCCGTTGCTCGCCTCGCGTGCGCGATGGGGCAGCAAGGGCGTCCTGACCTGGCAAGCGTTGAACGAGCACGTGCTGGGGCGCGCGGGCGATCCGAATCCCTGCGGCTTCGAGTTGGGCAGGGCGGTGGTGGATGCGGCGTGGGAGGGCGACGTGCTCGTCGGCCGGCTGACGCTCTGCACGTCGTGCGGCGAGCGCACGGTGCCCTACCTCGGCGTCCACGTCTCGGCGAACGGCACGATGGTCGCGGACGTCGCGCTCGTTCCGGGTTGTGAGTCTCCCGGGCTCGAGAGAGGACGGCTGATCCTCGCGCCGCTGGCGGAGCCGACGGGCCGTCCGCCGCTGACTGCGCATCTCGAGGCCGGCGAGAAGCTTCTCCAGTTGCGGCGCGGGAAGGCTGCCCAGCTCGAGTTCCAGAAGGCGCTCGCGGCGAGAGAGGACCCCGGGAAGGCGTGGCAGGGGCTCGGGCTCGCGTCGGTTCTGCTCGGCGATTCGCAGGCGGCGGTGGCGGCGTACGAGAAGGCCAGGACCTTCGCGCCGAGCGTGCTCCTCTCCTACAACCTCGCCTGCGCACAGGCGAGGCTCGGCCATGTCGACGAGGCACTGGCCAGTCTCTCGGATTCGATCGAGCGTGGCTTCGCCGCCTCCGACGATCTGCTGCACGACCCGGACCTGGCGCCGCTGCGCGGTGATCCGCGGTTCTCGGCCTTGCTGACCCGGACCCGGAGCAACGAGGAGCGGCGACGGTGAAGCAGTCGGAAGTCGTCCTCTGGTCGTCCGGGGCGCGGTTCGGCCACTACGAGATCCTCGCGCCGCTTGGGAAGGGCGGGATGGCGGAGGTGGTGCGCGGGCGGACGCTCGATGGACCGTGGGCCGGCACGGAGGTGGCGATCAAGCGGCTCCTCCCGCAGCTGGCGAAGGCGCCCGAGTACGTCCAGCTGTTCGCCAAGGAGGCCGAGCTGTCGATCGCGCTCCGGCACCCCAACATCGTCCAGACTCTCGACGTGGGTGCGATCGGCGGCGTTGCGTACCTCGCGATGGAGTGGGTGGACGGGCGGGACCTGGGACAGGTGCTTCGCCGGTGCAGGAAGCAGGGGATCGCCCTGCCGATCGACTTCGCGGTCTACCTCGCGCGGGTGCTGCTCGAGGCTCTGGAGTACGCGCACCGCGCGGAGAGCGCGAGTGGGACGCCGCTGCAGCTGGTGCACTGTGACGTCTCGCCGTCGAACGTGTTCATCTCGAGAGTGGGCGAGGTGAAGCTCGGAGACTTCGGAGTAGCGCGGGTCCGGGTGAAGTCGGGCGTGCGCGATGCGGTCATCGCGGGGAAGCCCTACTACCTGTCACCCGAGGCGACGGCGGGCGAGGTCACGCAGGCGGTCGACCTGTGGGCGACGGCGGTGGTGCTGTTCGAGCTGTTGACGCTGGAGCGGCCCTTTCAGGGGAACAATCCGCAGGAAGTCTTCGGTTCGATCCGCGCGGGCCGGAGGTCTGGGGTCCGGGAGCGCCGGCCGCAGGTGACGGCCGGGCTCGAGGCGGTAGTCAACCGCGCGCTGGCGGCGGACCCGCGGGTCCGCTTCCCGACCGCGGGAGAGTTCGCAGCGGCGCTCGAACCGCACTGTGACGAACGGATCGGAACGCCTCTGGCGATCGCCGCCCTGGTCCGCGGTCTCTTCGGGACGGCGGGGTAGGGGACGTCTCAGAGAACTCGTTCGCGAGAGGCTCGTCCTCGAGGACGAGTGCTCGCCAGGACGTCCCGCGAATCACTCTTGCTGAAGGTGCACCGGTGAACGCCTAACGAACGCTCGATCGTTGGCCTTCCCGTCTTCGTCGCTGAGGACAGGTCCACTTCCGATCCGGAAGCGATGCAGACTTTCGGGTGCGGAGCGTGAGATCAGGCGGCCAGGGCCGGGTAGCCTGGAGGCCAGAGGAAGGGTCTGAAGGCGCCCAGCGGAAACTCGACTCCAAGCTCTCCTCGACGGTATCTCAACGAAGCCGAGCGGTATTCCGTGACGTACGCTCGATAGCCATCGATGTACGCCTGCCGGGTGGCAGCGCGCGTCGCGTGACAGAGAGGCCGAGGGGAACGCTCAGGTCGAGCTGGCCTGTGATGCGGATGTTGCGCCAGCACCGCTGCCCTGCCCAGGACGCGTTCGTGCACGGCTTCTGCCTCAATCTCGACGCTCCGCACGAGCTCGAGGACTCGACGGGCTCGATGTTTCTGCGACAGGTTTGCCCACTGTGGCAGGACGACGAGCTGGAGCGTCTCACGTTCGACCCAGCGCGAGTCGAATCGGTCCTTCGCCATACGGCCCTTGCGTGAGCTCCAGCGCCTCGACCACGAGAACCAGGGAAAGCTTCTCCTCGATCCTCGAACGAGCATCCGGAGGCAGTTGAGCCCGGGCCAGTCACGAACTCTGCGAACGAGGCCGTCCTTGACTCCCTGGGAGAGGATGTAGCGCAAACGCCCGATCAGGGCTTCCTCGTCGAGCACAGGCTCGGCCGAGTACCGCCTCTCCCAGAACGTGCAGTCCCACCTCACGAGAAAGCCGACTTTCCTGGCGGTGTTGCCGAGCACGAACTGCATGAACCTGGGAAGGTTTCCTCGCGGTGCCCGAATGAGAAGATGCAGGTGGTTCGACTGGAATGCGAAGGCGAAGACGTCGACCTCGAACCGACGAGCAGCCCTCGCCAGTACACCGCCGAGGACCTCATTCGTCTCGGTCGACGGACGCAGCAGGTACCGTGCCTGGACGCACCGGACCGTGACGAAATACCCCAGCCCCGGGATGAACATCCTCAGCGGATACGCCACGTCCCCCCTCCTTGCGCAGAGAGAGGACGAAGCACGATTCAGGCCAAGGGAGGTCTCAGAGAACTCGGTCGAGCGCAGCGAGCAGGCCGGTGATGTCGGCATCAGTCGTCTCGCGTCCAACCGAGACGCGGATCGAGGCCCGCGCGTCTTCCACCGAGACTCCCATCGCCAGAAGCACCGGCGAGGGCCGCATCGTTCCCGACGCGCAGGCCGCGCCCACCGACACCGCGTACCCTTCCAGATCGAGCGCGATGAGGACCGTCTCGGCGTCCACACCCGGAAAGCAGACGTTGCTCGTGTTCCCCAGCCTCGCCGCCTCTGCGCCGTGCACCCGAGCCCCGGGGCGTAGCTCTCGGACCGATCGTTCGAACCGGTCACGCAACCTCTCCATCCGCGGTGCCTCGGTTGCGCGCCCCGCCTCCGCCAGCTCCAGGGCCAGTGCTGCCGCCTCGCAGAGCACCACCGCCGGTGTGCCACCCCGCAGCCCGCCTTCTTGATGCCCCGGTACCAGCGGCTCGATCCGGATTCCTTTCCGGACTGCCAGGATGCCCACGCCCGCCGGCCCACCGAACTTGTGCGCCGAGTACGCGACGACATCGGCCTCGAACAACGGCGCTACTCTCCCCGGGGACTGGACTGCGTCGACGAAGCTCGTGACTCCACGGCCGCGCGCCACCCGAGCCACCTCATCTGCAGGCTGCACGACCCCCGTCTCGTTGTTTGCCGCCTGAAGCGCACACAGCGTCGCACCAGGAGTCAGCGCCGCGGAGAACGTGTCCGGAGAGACGCGTCCGTCCGGCCCGGGCTGGACCTGCACGACCGGCGTTCCGCGCCGTTCCGCCGCGAGCAGGACGCACGGGTGCTCGATGGCGGTCGTCACGAGCAAGCCCGCCCGTCCAATTCCCAGCAGGGCCGTCGCGCATGCCTCCGAGCCCGATGCCGTGAAGAGCACTTCCCGGGGAGTTCGCCCGATCACCTTCGCCACGCGCGCCCGCGCCGCGTCGAGGCGCGCCCGAGCCGCCCGGCCAGCGCCATGCACGCTGCTCGGGTTTCCCACCGGTTCCCGACGGTACGCGGCAGAGAGGAACCCGGCCACTTCCGGGTGGAGCTGCGTCCCCGCGTTGTGGTCGAGGTAGGTCACCGCTCGAGGGCGGCGCTCTTCCCGGCCAGGAGCAAGGACCGCGGCCGCTCACCCTTCACGCCGAACGCCTCTAGGAAGGCCCTCGTCAGCTCCCGCCGCAGCGCAGATGCCGTGCGGCCGGCGGGCAGTGGCAGCCGCGCTCCGGCCATGCTCCCGTGGCCACCCGCGGATCCGCCCCGGTTCTCGCAGATGTCCCGGATGAGCCGCCCGGCGTTCATTCGGCGGTCGCGCACTCTCAGCGAGACGTAAAACTGGCCGCGGAAGGTCCCCAGCGCCAGGGACCACTTCATTCCCTCGAGGAAGCTCAGTCGCTCGGCGACCTCGGCCACCATGTCCGGTGAGTACACCTCCCCGAGATCCACCGTCACGACCGTCTGCCCGTAGAGCCGCGCACGTCCGATCGCCGAGTGGTACAGCCGGAAGTACTCCACCGGCAGGTCCGGGTGCTCGATGCGCCCGAGCAGATGCTTGTCGACCCGCGGGAACAGCCACATGTACGCCTCGACGTCGGCCGGCGTCGTCTGCCTGCCCAGATCCCGGCTGTCGGTCTTGATGCCGTAGAAGAGGGCGGTCGCCACCTCGATCGAGGGCTCCAGCTTCGCCGCGCGCAGATACTCGACGAGCATCGTCGAGGTCGCGCCGTACTCTCCGCCGACGTCGGCGAACGGTGCGATGAGGCTCTCATCGCGGAGGGGGTGATGATCCAGTACGACCTCCACCGGGTACTGCGCCGGAACCGAGTGGTTGCCCACGGGCGGCTGGGTGTCGACCAGCGCGAGGAGGTCGTGCTCGTCGAACACGACCTGGCTCACCGGACTAATGGGCAGGCGAAGGACCTTCACCAGCGCCAGGTTCTCGGACCGCCCGATGATCCCTCCGTACACCACCCGTGCTTCCACCGCGGCTCGCTTCTCGAGCAGGAACGCCAGCGCCACGGCCGAGGCGATGCTGTCGGGGTCCGGATTATCGTGGGTTAGCACCAGCACCCGCCGGCGCCCCCGCGCCAGCTTGAGAAGCCCGTCGAGCTTGCTCCGGACGGGAAGCTCGGCGAGCACGCGTTCCGGACTGGGAGGGTCCTCGGCCTTGGTTCGGCTCGAGGGGGATGAAGCAGACGGCATGGAGCGGCCTTTTACTTCCGGATCAGGGAATGGAGAAGCCGGAGCCCCCTGGCATAACGGCCCGGATTCGGGGTTTCCAGGACCGCCGGTGTCTCCTGAAAGCGCGGGTCGTTGACGAGATACCGGAAGGCGGGGAGTCTCATCGCACCCCGCCCGATCTCGGCGTGCCGATCCACCCGGGACCCCCGGGGCCGCAGGCTGTCATTGAGGTGGAAGCAGCGGATCCGCCGACGGCCGAAACGGCGGACCGCCTCGTCCATCACCGCCTCCGTTCCGGTCTCGCTGGACAGGTCATACCCCGCGGCGAACAGATGGCAGGTGTCCAGGCAGACGCCAAGCCGCCCGGGCGCATCCACCCGCACGAGGATCTCCTCCAGGTGTTCCAATCGATGTCCGAGACAGTTTCCCTGACCGGCAGTGGCTTCGAGACAGATCCGGGTGGAGAGGCCAGGCAGGCCTCGGTGCACCTCGTCGAGCGCCTGCGCGATGAGCCGCAGTCCCTGCCGTGTCGCCGGGTGCGAGCCGGGATGGAAGACGAGCGAGGGAATGCCGAGCGCCTCGCAGCGGAGGAGCTCTTCCCGGACGGTCTCGAGGCTGCGTCCCCGGACCACCGGATCCTCGGACGCGAGGTTCACGAGGTAGCTCCCGTGCGCGAGTGCTGGGACCCGGGCAGCCCGCGCCGCGCGGCGGAAGGCCCTGCGCTCCTCGGCGGCCAGCGGGGCAGAGCTCCACGATCGACCGGAGCGGGTGAAGATCTGCACCGAGCGGGCGCCGTGCTCCGCTGCGCGACCGAAGGCGAGCGATACGCCGCCCGCAACCGACTCGTGCGCCCCGAGCCTCACGCCGCTCGGTTCAGTTGATGGCCCGGTAACGCCGGGCCTGGTCGCGGAAGTACTTCAGCCCGTTGTCGAGCGAGTTCTCCATCGCGTCCATCATCAGCACCCGAAAGGAAGCAGGGGTGCCACGGAACGACTCGTAGTACCGCTGCCGGTCGATGGAGTGAATGATGCATGGCAGGTATCCGTGCCGGGCGAGGATGAGGTTCGACGTCATTCTCGCCACCTTCCCCGAGTGCTCGCTGAACGGGAACACCTGGAGGAACTGGAACTGGAA
>CAZDSB010000532.1:0-7276 GCA_964507515.1 uncultured Myxococcaceae bacterium | reverse complement strand
GTAGAGGAACGCCGCCTCGTTCGACGTCCTGCCGGAGGTGTAGAAGATCGCCTCCTCGGGTGCGGCGAGCGCGTTCAGCTCCGAGGCCACCAGCGCCAGTGCCTCGTCCCAGCCGATGGGCTGGTAGTGAGACTCGCCGGGGCGCAGCACCATCGGGTGGGTGAGCCGGCCCTGCTTGCCGAGCCAGTAGTCGTTGTGGCGCGAGAGCTCGCCGACAGTCCAGCGAGAGAAGAATTCCGGGCCGACGCGCCGACGGGTCGCCTCCTCGCCGATCGCCTTTGCGCCGTTCTCGCAGAACTCCGCCACGCTGCGGTGGTGATCGGGATCCGGCCAGGCGCAGCCGGGGCAGTCGAATCCCTGCGTCTGGTTCAGCTCGAGGAGCAACCGTCCGGCGCGGTACAGGCCGGTCTCGCCGACGGCATGGCGCAGCGCGCTGACGATCGCCGGGATGCCGCCCGCCACGGTGGCCGCGGGGGCGAGCGCCGGGGCCACCGTCTCCTCGGGTGTGAGCGCGTCCACGCCCCGGTCGGTCCCGGGGTCCGCAATGCCTCCCAGTGCGCCGTCGCGAGCTCGATCCACCTGGCCGACGCTACTCGTGCTGCGCACACTACAGCAAATTGCGAAGACGCTTGTATGGGAGCCCATACGTCTTGTATGGGATCCCTTGCATGGGCCCCCAAGGGTTCACCCTGTGACAGCAAGCCAAGAAAGATTGCGCCGTCGCCGGGTCTCGCGCCTCAGTTGGAAGACCTCGCGGAGGTGAAATCGTGGCAGGTTTCCTGGACAAGGAACGCATCATCGCCAAGCCGTCGTTCAACCGGTGGCTCATCCCGCCGTGCGCCCTGGCGACGCACCTCTGCATCGGTCAGGCGTACGCGCTCAGCGTGTTCAACCTGCCGCTCACCAAGCAGCTCGGCATCACGAAGTCGATCAACGGTGACTGGACGCTGGCCGAGCTGGGGTGGATCTTCAGCATCGCCATCGTGATGCTCGGCCTGTCGGCCGCGCTGTTCGGCACCTGGGTGCAGCGCGAGGGGCCCCGCAAGTCGGGCTTCGTGG
Source organism: uncultured Myxococcaceae bacterium (assembly GCA_964507515.1). Taxonomy (GTDB): domain Bacteria; phylum Myxococcota; class Myxococcia; order Myxococcales; family Myxococcaceae; genus RPRB01. The sequence continues at coordinate 6,217 of CAZDSB010000532.1, read as the reverse complement.
CCGCCGTGTGCTGGGGCGTGGGCTTCCTGGTGGGCGCGCTTGGCATCTCGACGCATCAGCTCTGGCTGGTCTACCTCGGTTACGGGTTCATCGGCGGCATCGGCCTGGGGATCGGCTACATCACCCCGGTCTCGACGCTGATCAGCTGGTTCCCGGACCGGCGCGGCATGTCCACCGGCATGGCGATCATGGGCTTCGGTGGGGGAGCGCTCATCGCCTCGCCGCTCTCCGACAGCCTGATGAAGGCCTTCGCCTCGCCCACGTCGACCGGCGTTGCCCAGACCTGGGTCGTTCTCGGCATCGTCTACCTGGTCTTCATGCTGGGCGGCGCGTTCGGTTACCGCCTCCCCGCTCCGGGCTGGAAGCCGGCCGGCTGGACTCCGCCTCTGCTGAAGGAGGGTGGCCTGATCACCACCCACAACGTCACGCCGCAGCAGGCGATCAAGACCCCGCAGTTCTGGTTCATGTGGTGGGTCCTCTGCCTCAACGTGACCGCCGGCATCGGCGTCCTCGGTCAGGCCTCGGCCATGATCCAGGAGATGTTCCGGGGCCGGGTGACTCCCAGCGCCGCCGCCGGATTCGTCGGTCTGATGAGCCTCTTCAACATGGGCGGCCGCTTCAGCTGGGCCTCGCTCTCCGACAAGATCGGGCGGAAGCCGACCTACGCGGTGTTCTTCATCCTGGGCACCATCCTCTACTTCCTGGTGCCGCTGACCGGAAAGATCGGCAGCGTGGCGTTCTTCGTCGCCTGCTTCTGCATCATCATCAGCATGTACGGCGGAGGCTTCTCCACCGTTCCCGCCTACCTCGCCGACGTCTTCGGGGTGAAGTACGTGAGCGCGGTGCACGGGCGCCTGCTCACCGCCTGGAGCGCGGCCGGCATCTTCGGCCCGGTGCTGGTGAACTACATCCGCCAGTGGCAGGTCGCGAACGGCGTGCCGAAGTACCAGGCCTACAACGTGACCATGTACATCATGGCCGGACTGCTGGTGATCGGGTTCTTCTGCAACCTGGCCGTGAAGCCGGTGAGCCAGCGCCATCTCGAGGCCGAGCGCGCGCCGCTCCCTGACGGCCAGCCGAGCTACGCCAAGTGAGGACTGCCATGACCGATTCCGTCTCGACAGAGAAGGACTGGAGCCACAACCCGGGCGTCATCGCGTTCGCCTGGCTGGCGGTGGGGATTCCCCTGCTCTGGGGCGTCCTCAACACGCTCGTGAAGTCGGTCGCGCTCTTCCGGTAGGGAGCGCGGCCGAGCCTGGGCGCTGGCGGGTCAGCGGGTTCCGGGTGCGTACTTCACCACCCGGACCTTCTCCATCGTCACCAGTCCCTCGTTCACCATCTCGTCGAGGATGGGGAGGAGTCGCTCGATCTGCGCGGGTGTGTCCACCAGCTCGAGCACGATCGGCAGATCCTCGCTGAGGCGGAGGATGTGCGTGGTGTGCACCACGCTCCGCGCTCCGAAGCCGGCGATGCCCCGCAGCACGGTGACGCCGGCGGCGCCCTCCTTCCGGAGCCGCTCCAGCAGGGCCAGGTGGAGCGGCCGGCCGTGCCACTGGTCCGACTCCCCGAGGAAAATTCTCAGCAGGGTCTGCTCTCCCTCGAGCACGCGGTGGCCCATGACGGTCTTCCTCCTATGCGCCGGCCAGCGCCCGCCCGGCGGCGAGGCCGAGCACGCCGGCCAGGAGACATCCGAGCACGGTGGCGGCGACGTTCAAGCCGGCAAGCCCCCACGCCCGCTGATCGATGAGCGCGAGCGTCTCGTAGTTGAAGGACGAGTAGGTCGTGAACCCGCCCATGACCCCGGTGGTGAGGAAGATGCGCAGCTCGAGCGAGATGGCGGTCCCGGCCAGCGCCACGTGCATCACCCCGGCAATCAGGAACGAACCCGAGAGGTTGACGAACAGCGTTCCCCACGGAAACGCCGCCCCGAGCAGCTGCGCCGCCAGGGCTCCCACGCCGTAGCGGGCGACCGAGCCGATCGCGCCGCCGAGCGCCACCAGAGCGACCCGCGTCACTTCTCCGGGCCCTTCGCGTAGAGGTCGATGATGCGCGAGATCGCCGCCTGGCAGACGCGGCAGAAGGGCACCTCGTCCCGGGTGAACATGATGCAGTCCTCCTCGGGACGGAAGTAACCACGAGGCTCGTACATCGCGCCCTCGAACGCGCCGACCTTTCCCGAGTACTGGTCGGTTCCGAGGATGCGGGTGACCTCGGTCTTCTCGCGAGTGAAGAGGGCGTCCATCTCCGACTCCGGCCGGCGATCGGCGCGGATCTTCTTCCGCTCCGTCTGGATGGCCCCGCTGAAGCGCTCGAACTCGTCCTTTCGCCACGGCGTCGGAAGGGGCGTCCCCGGCGTGAGGAGCGCCTTCCACTTCAGCTGCGCCGGGTCCTTGAGCGCGGTCACGTTGGGCTCCCACGGCTCGAGCCGGTCCGCGGTGGGCAGGTAGGCGCTGTCCGAGGTGTAGTACTCGTCCGCCAGGCCGGCGAAGTGGTGGCCGAACTCGTGGACGAAGACGTAGGGCGACCAGAACGAGTCGGCGGCCACCGTGCTGTAGAGCCCGAAGATGCCGCCGCCGCCGTAGGTGTTTCCGTTGACCAGGATCTCCACGAAGTCGTACGGGGCGAAGGACGCCACGTCCCGGAACGAGCGGTTGTCGAAGGTGAGGACGTAGCGCTCGCTGCCGAACGCGTCGTAGGTCGCGCCGATGCGGCTGCGCCGGTGGATGCCGGTGGAGGGGCGCGAGATGCCCGGCTCGCGCGACTCGGGGCAGAGACCCCAGACGTTGAAGTCCTGCTTCCGCTCCTGGAAGGGTGACTTGCTGAAGAGGATGGAGACCAGCCGGCGGGCGTCCTTCTCGAACTTGCCGCGCTGGGCCTTCGTGTAGCCGTCGCCGAGGATGAGCACGTCCACCTTCGACTCGGAAGGGCCGTTCTTCAGCAGGGGGATGAGCGCCCCGGGGCTGTCGGGAACGGCATCGCTGACGTTCTGATCCTTCGGATCGACCTTGAAGGTCCAGACGGGAACGAAGGCGTTGACCCGGTCGCGCTTCTCGAGCGTCACCTCCACCGGGCCGGCGGGGAGCGGGAAGCGCAGGGACTCCTCGAAGGTTCGTGCTCGGTCCTTGGCGTCCTGCGTGTCCTCCCACTCGCCGAAGATCGAGCTGAACCCACGCGAGTAGAGGAGCGACTTGCTCGTCGCGTCGCGCACGAGGAAGCGGTACTTGCCCGAGTCGGTGTCGTCCACGGGCCGCGCCGGGTTTCCCGGCCAGGGCAACGGCTCGACCACGAGGCGGTCCAGGCTGAAGATCTCCTTCCCGCCGCTGCCGGTGTGGAAATAGTCGACCCGGAAGGTGCGCGGCGGAGCGGCGCCAGCGGACGCGGAGACGAGCAACACGAGAGCGGCAAGTCGCATGGAGGTCGGCACCTTAGGGCAGGTGGGCAACCGTCGCACCCCTCATGAGTGAGCCGCACCGTGCACGGAGGATCCGGGCCGGCGGCGACCCATGCGAGCGCACCGACCCTTTTCTGATACTGGCCGTGGGGTGAGGCTTCGCTGGCGGGTTCCCGGTCCAACGGGCGCGGCTCAGGAGAGTCTGTTCATCGAGCCGCGACGCGGGTCGGCGTCGGATCCGGCCGAGCTCCGCACGCGTGGCGCGCGACTGCTGCTCTCCTTCCTCTGGATCCAGGCTGCCGGCTTCGTCGTGTACCTGGTGGTCTCGACCTGGGTCGAGCCGTCGGCGTTCCTCCGCTACGGGTCACAGACCGCATTCGGATGGACCGTCATCCTCCTGCTGGTCTGGGCGACGCGCCGTGGCTGGGTGGCGCTCGCGGCCAGTGGGTACCTCGCCTGCGGCTGGGTGCTGCTGACGCTGTCGGCCTGGACCGCGGGCGGGATCGGAGGCTCGTCCACGCTGGGTTATCTGGTATTGGTCGTCGCGGCGGGGCTGCTGCTCGGCACGCGAGCCACGGTACTCACCGCGGTGATCGTCGGACTGACCGCGCTCGGGCTCGCGATCGCGGGGACGCGCGGGCTCCTGCCGCCGCCGGCGATCCACAACACGCCCCTGGAGATCTGGGCGGACTTCGCCGTGTACGCGGGGCTGATCGTCGCGTTCCAGCTGCTCGCGGCGCGCAACCTCCGTGTCTCCGAGAGCCGCTACCGCTCGCTGGTGGATCGCGCGCGGGACGTCATCTTCACCGTGAGCCCCGAGGGGCGGATCACCTCGCTCAACCCCGCGTTCGAGGCGGTGACCGGGCTCGAGGCGGGGGAGTGGGTGGGTCGGCCGTTCTCCGCCCTGGTCGCCCATGAGCGAGGTGAGGAGATCTGGACTGCCTTGCGGCAGACGCCAGGCCCCGCGCTCGAGGTTCCCGTCCGCGCTGCCTCGGGCGAGCGGGTGCTGGAGGTGGTGCTGGCGATGTCCCCCGACGCGTCCGCAGATCTCCTGGGCATCGGCCGCGACGTGAGCGAGCGCAAGGAGGCCGAGGCCCGCCGGCAGCAGCTGGAGATCCAGCTCCGGCAGTCGCAGAAGCGCGAGGCGATCGGCACCCTGGCCAGCGGGATTGCCCACGACTTCAACAACGTGCTCACCGCGATTATGGGGCAGGCGCAGCTGCTCCACGACGAGTGCGCCGGACCCGAGCGAAGCCGCGCGCTGGAGATCCTCCAGGCCGGAGCGCGCGCGCGGGACGTGGTGCGCCAGCTCTTGACCTTTTCGCGGAGCACCGGCCAGGAGCACCGTCCCGTGCGGCTGCAGCAGGTCATCGGCGAGGCGCTCCAGCTGATGCGGGCGTCGGTGCCGGCGTCGGTCCAGCTCGAGGCGGCGATCGACTCCGGCGCCGCGATGGTGCTCGCCGATCAGGGGCAGATGCACCAGGTGGTGATCAATCTGGTGACCAACGCGGCCGTCGCGCTCCAGGGACGCAGCGGAACCGTCGGCGTGTACCTGGGGAACCTGCCTGGCGCGGACGACGGGGGCTCGCCGGCGATGGTGCGGCTCCGGGTGTCCGACGACGGAGTGGGGATGACTCCCGAGGTGCTGGAGCGGATCTTCGAGCCGTTCTTCACCACCCGGCCGCTGGGCGAGGGCACGGGGCTCGGGCTGGCCGTGGTGCAGGGCATCATCCAGGACCACGCCGGGCAGATCTTCGTCCGGAGCGTCCCGGGCAAGGGCACGACGTTCGACATCGAGCTGCCGGCCGCGGGCGTGGAGCGGCCCGAGCCGGCGCCGCCTCCCGGAGTCGCGCCGCCGGGTGCGGGTGAGCGGCTGCTGGTGGTGGACGACGAGCCGGTCATCGCGCGGGTGGTGAGCGAGCAGCTGCGGCGGCTCGGCTACGTGGTCACGTCGGTGACGGATCCCGAGGACGCGCTGGAGCTGGTGGCGGAGGACCCCGAGGACTTCGACCTGCTCATCACCGACCTCCAGATGCCGCGCATGGACGGCGTGGAGCTGGCGGCGCGGGTCGGGCGACTGCGTCCCCAGCTGCCGGTGGTCCTGTCCACCGGGAACCGCTGGTCGGTGCCGGCGGCGACGGCGAAGGCCGCGGGCATCCGCGAGATCGTCGACAAGCCCTTCCGGATCGACGAGCTGGCCCACGTGCTCCGTGCCGTGCTCGCTCCGGCCGGGCCCCGCGCGCCACGGAGCTGACGACGCCGCCTGACCCCCGGAATGACTGCGGTTTCAGGGCGGCTTGACTAAAAGAACGACCGTTCGTATCTTAGGCGCGTGGGCAAGGGCGACGAGACACGAGCGCGCATCCTCCGGTACGCGGCCCGGGTGGCGAGCCGGGACGGGCTGGACGGGCTCAGCATCGGCGAGCTCGCCGCGAGCCTGGAGATGTCGAAGAGCGGCCTCTTCGCGCACTTCGGCAGCAAGGAGGATCTCCAGATCGAGGTCCTGCGCGCGGCCTCTGCGGACTTCGCCGAGCGGGTCATCGCGCCGGCGCTGAAGAAGCCGCGCGGCCCGGCCCGTCTGCGGGGCCTGTTCGAGGGCTGGCTGGCGTGGGCCTCGGACCCGGACGTCCCCGGAGGGTGCATCTTCGCCGGGGCTTCGTTCGAGCTGGACGACCGCCCGGGACCGGTTCGCGACTACCTGGTCGAGGAGGAGCAGCGGCTGCTCGGGGTGCTGTCGCGCTCGGCGCGGCTGGGCATCGAGTCGGGGCTGCTGCGGGACGACCTCGACTGCGACCTCTTCGCCTTCCAGATCCACGGCCTGATGCT
>CAZDSB010000531.1:0-6013 GCA_964507515.1 uncultured Myxococcaceae bacterium | reverse complement strand
GAATACACGACCGGAGCCAGCCCCTCATCGGACAGCGAGTACCCCTGGGCGGGAACGGTGTGTTGCGCGGCGCGGACTGCAGCCGATGGCTAGGTGAGAGACCATCGGAGGACGGAACGAATGGACATTGGACTTCTGGTGTTGCGACTGGCAGTGGGTTTGACGATGGCCGCGCATGGCGGTCAGAAGCTGTTCGGCTGGTTCGGCGGATACGGTCTGGCCGGGACGGGTGGCTTCATGGAGAAGCTCGGTTTCCGACCGGGCCGGGTGCACGCGGGTCTCGCGGGCACGGCCGAGCTGGTCGGCGGCCTCCTGATCGCGCTCGGCCTGCTGACGCCGGTCGGAGCCGCGCTCGTCATCGCCGTGATGGTCGTGGCCATCGGCACCGTGCACCTGCCGAAGGGGTTCTTCGTGAGCGACGGCGGGTTCGAGTACAACCTGATGATCGTCGCATCGTCGGCGGCGCTCGCCTTCGCGGGTCCGGGCGCGTACTCGCTGGACGCGGTCGACGGGCTGTACGCCAGCGGCTGGCTGGCGGGGATCGTCGCGGTGATTGCCGGCCTCGTGCTGGGTGGCGGCGCGCTCGCGGCGCGGCGGACGGCGCCGGTCGCACGGCAGAGCTGAGCCGCTCTCGAATCCATCTCCATGGGCTCGACCGCCAGTGTGAGTCGGGCCCGGGACGCTGCCCACACGCGTCTCCGGGGTGCGGAGATTCCTCCGTGTCTCGGGGCGCAACAGGCCCGACCGGGGATTTCTCCCGACGCAACAACCGGGCGCCGTAATGGCCGGAAACCCCAGAGCGAGCAGCTGGTTCGGCCGATGCAAGTCCTCCGCGGCGCGCCCGGCATCGGCCGGCGCCAAGGAGCGTCGCGATGCAGCGCTACACCGTCTCTTCCTCGGCCACCTCTGCCGTCCGGGAGCTTCTCTCCCGCCTTCTCCAGACGTTCCGCACCGCCTCGCTGGCCGAGCGCCCGGCGATGCGCTGGGCCGAGATGAGGCCGATTGATTTCCAGGGCGAGGACGCGAGCCTCACGCAGGAGCAACTCGCAGTTCTTCGCTGAGTGCAGGTCAGGAAGCGCCGGACGGGGCCACGTCGCAACGTGAGCCCCGTCCGGTGTCTTCCGGGATGGACGCCCCGCAGGCGCTAGAGCACGAGCGGCAGAACGAGCTTGGCCGTTGCCAGCAGCACGGGGAACGCGTCCTCGACGACCCACTCGAAGAAGCTCCGGTCCGCCTTCACCCGGACCTTCCGCGCCGCGAGCATCAGCCGTGTGTTCTGCAGCTGCGAGTACTGAATGAGCTTGCCCGTCTCCAGCTCTGCGAGGCGCTTTCCCGCGAGCAGCGCCTGCTCCTTCGCCTTGATCTCGGCGATGGCCTTCGTGAGGTCACTGGCGGTCAGGTCGGAGAGGAGATCCGTCACGTCCTTCTCGATCTCCCCGTACTCGTCCGACTCGAGGAAGGTCTTCCAGTCGAACTTCGTGCCGCCCTCGGTGCTCCTGGCGATCGCGTCCTTGAGGAGGCCTCCCAGCCGCAGGAGCGTCTCGAGCGTCTCGTTCGTGCTCATCCGAGGTCCTCACTTCTTCGTGAGCTCGAGCGCCGACTTTCGTGCGGCGTCCTCTGCGGCGATGGCGGCATCGCACGCCTCGAGGGCGCTCTGCTTCTTCGCGGGGTCGGTCTCGGTGCTGGCCGTCTTGCAGCGAGCGATGAGCTCGCTCCGCGTCTCGGCGGCGGATGCGGCGGTCTCCCCGTAGCTGCGGATGGAGTCCTTGAGCTCCGCGCAGCAACCCGACAGCAGACCCGAGGCAACGAGCATCAAGAGCGCGACGCGCACAGCCCACCTCCCGTGCATTCCGGGGAGAGTCCCAGGGCAGGGGCCGCCTGGGCAAGCACCCGTTCGGGCGTGTCCCGTCAATCCTCGGCACCGAGGAATCCCTCCACGGGATCCTCGACGCGTCGGAACCCGTGCTCGACGAGCCGGTCCACCATCCCGGGCACGTGCGCGCGACCCACGATGACCAGTGCCGGAGCGGCCGGGTGCGTCGCGAGCATGCGCTGGATCCCCTCGACGAGCAGCTCGTTGCGAACGGTCAGGATCGTGATGAGGGGCTGGATGGCCCACGCCCACGGGCGATCGCGGAGGGCGTACGCGAGGGGCAGTGCGTAGAGGTGCAACCCGAGGAGCTTCACGACGGCACGCAGCGGCGCGAGGGAGGGGATGTTGCCCCACAGGGGCATGACGAGCAGGGCGGGGAGCGCGAGGCTCGTGTACACCGCGAGATAGCCGGCCCCGACGTGGAGGCCGAGGGGGACGTGCTCCGTCCGCTCGAGCTCGACCGTGCTGCCCTGGGGAGCGTCGAGCGCGACCTCGATGGTGCTCCCGGCGAGATGGTCGGCGCTGAGCGCCTGGAGGGCACCCCGCATCCGCTCGAAGAATCCGCCGAGCAGCGCACCGGCGAAGACCTCGTCGCGCTGCAGTCGCTCGACGCCCCGGAGCGAGAAGCCGGCGACGGCCCGGCGGCAGCGTTCGGCGGCGCCGCGCGACTTCACGTGGCTCTCGCCGAGGATGAAGACCTCACGGCCGTCCGGGGACTCGAGCTCGACCACCGTGTGCAACGGGAGCCGAGAGACCTCGGCCAGGACGCCCCTCGTCGGTGCGGAGACACGCGCCATCTGGATCCTCCTTCCCCGAACCTGGGCCGTCCGCGGAACTTCCGCAATCGAGGATCAGGAAGGTCGCCCGGTCGCTCAACGAAACGCGGCCATCCACGCAGCCACGGGGACGCATGCCGCAGTGACCGCGAGGAACGCCTGCGCGGCCCGATTCCGCAGCGGCGGCAGGAGCCGCACCACCGCGCCCGCCAGCACGCCGGACAGGAACCCGCACAGATGTCCCGTGACGTCCGCGCGCTTCGAGGTTCCGAGGAACGCGAGCAGCGCGAACCCGCCGATGACCGGCATCCAGACGCGGCGGCTGCGCCGAGGCAAGGCAGCCAGCCCGCCCAGCACCCCGAAGACCGCCGTGGAGGCGCCGATCGAGATGAAGTCGTGTCGGGCAAGCGCGGCGGTGGCGAGGGTGCCGGCGGTCCCCGAGACCAGCACCAGCGCTGCTGCCACTCCCGGGCCAACCGTTCGCGCGAGGAGGGCGAGAAGGATTCCGCCGAGGGCGGCGTTGCCGGCGACGTGGCCTGCGTCGGCGTGCAGGGTGAGGGCGGTGACCGCGCGCCACCACTCGCCCCGGAGGATCGCGGCGGCATCGGCGCTTCCTCGCGCGAACCACGGAGACCCCGCCGACTCCGGACCCGTCCGGAGGTACATCGCGATGAGCCCGAGAGCGAGGGCGATGCCGCAGGCCACGGCCCCAGTGAGGGGATGGAGCACCTCGGGACGGGGCACCTCGGGCTGGTTCTCGCGCTCGAACGCGGCGATGGCCGCCTGCGCCCGGACGGCGTCGACGTCGTCGATCTGGAGCGCCCAGTGCGCGTCCTCGACGCGGTGGAGCTCGTGGGGGATGCCCTCCTGTTCCAGGACGAGGGACAGGTCCATCGCACGACGGAACTCGCTCGACAGTCGAATCAGCACCGGGTCGCCAGACTACATGGCGACGTGGCGCAAGGGCGATGCGGTGACCCGGGCGACGGCGTCGCCTCCGTGGTCACTTCACCGGATCATACTCGGGATGATCTGCGAGCATTCGCCAGCTCCCGTCCGTCCCTCGCTGCCACACCGTCAGCGCGCGACCGGTCCTGACGACCGCAGGTGAATCACCTCGCTGGATCGTCCACTGGAACCGCGCGGCCTCGACGGCGACGTCGCCCTTGACGTCGAGAAGCTCCGTCGTGACGCTGCCGTCCAGGAAGCTGGCCTTGGAGAGGCGATCGGCCCAGAGGGGTTCAAGCGCCTGCCATCCCTTCACGAATCCATCCCCGGGGACGACCAGGAGGCCGTCCTCGGTGAAGAGATGAGTGATGGCCGCGGTGTCCTTCGCCTTGATCGCGCGCGCAAACTCGGCATTGCGCGCGGCGATGGCCGAGCGGACCGACTCGACCGACTCCGTGGGGCCCGCCTTGATGGCTTCCGAGGTGTGGCTGCACGCGACACACCCGACGACAACGAAGGCACAGAGCTGACTTCGCATGGTTCGATTCCCCCGAGCCGTGCCCGAGCTGCGCGCCGGCGCTCGGCCGTCTATCGCGGAGGCAGCTGCGCCGTCGAGGAGGGCGCGGCGAGTGGGTCGTGTTGCAATCCGTACGCGTCTTCGCCAGCGGGTCCGAACCTGTCCTCGACTCCGAAACCTGGGAGAGTCACGGGTCGGATTCCCCCGCTCCTCGAGGAGACAGCATGCACCGAACGCCCCGTGGCGGAGCGCTCTCGACGGCGATGCTCGGGCTTGTCTGGCTTGCCTGCGGCGGCGGCTCAGGAAGTCCGGGCACGAGCACGAGCGTCCTGACCGTCGTCAAGGCCGGGACCGGTTCGGGGACAGTGACCGGCAGCGGGATCGCCTGTGGCAGCACATGCACGTCGACGCTCTCGACGGGAACCGCGGTCAGCCTCTCCGCGGTGGCGGACTCGGGCTCGAGCTTCGCCGGATGGGCTGGATGTGACTCCAATTCGGGCGCGACATGCACCCTGACGCTCGGCTCGAACAAGACCGTCACCGCCACCTTCACTCTCGGAAGCCAGAACCACTCCCTGAGCGTGACGAGGACGGGGTCCGGCTCGGGAACGGTCTCGGGGAACGGCATCGACTGTGGGTCGTCCTGCTCGGTCCAGCTGCCTGACGGAACCGCCGTCTCTCTCACCGCGACACCTGCCGGGGGTTCCACGCTCGGGAGCTGGACGGGCTGCGACTCCAGCTCGGGGACGACCTGCACGCTCACCCTGACGAGCGATCGAATCGTGACGGTGAAGTTCGACCTCGCAGCCGTCACCGGTCAGTGGGTCCTCGGGTACTACGTTGGCTACGCGATCAACAGCCTTCCAATCGCTCAGATCGACTGGACTGCGCTGACGCACGTCGCGTTTGCGCCCCTCACGGTGAACGCGGACCAGAGCCTGAACCTCTCGTTCTCGGACCAGAACGGCACCGGCCCCCAGGACGCGATGGCACTCGCCCAGGCCGCGCACGCCCATGGAGTCACGCCACTCCTCATGCTGGGAGGGGAGGGCGCCGGTGGGAACATCGCCGCCGCGGCGAGCGCCGCCCATCGCGCGAAGTTCGTCTCGGATCTGCTGGGGGCGCTCGACACGCTCGGCTACGACGGCATCGACCTCGACTGGGAGGATTCGGTGAACCTGGATGACCTGGTCGCCCTGGCCCAGGCGCTCCGGGCCGCCCGCTCGGGCATCGTGCTCACGTATCCGGCCGGTGCCCTGAACTCCAACTTCGACACCGTCGACGCGCGAATGGTGACCCTCGCGGCCTCGCTCGATCGGTTCAACGTGCAGACGTACTACCCCTCCACCGCGTTTGCCGGGTCGGGCTGGGACTCCTGGTTCAGCAGCCCGATCAGCGGAGTGACCGGGAGCACGCCGATCGCCATCGACGACACGCTCGAGCGTTACGCGACGGCCGGGGTTCCGAAGGAGAAGCTCGGGCTGGGACTTGCCTTCTACGCCATCTGCTACACCGGCGGGATCACCGGGCCGCGACAGGTGACGGACGGGATGACGCAGATCATCGTGGGCGGCGACAACACCTATCCCCTGAGCGCGTTCTACGCGGCCGGAAGCACGTTCGATTCGGCGTCGGCTCAGCAGCTCAAGCGCGACAGCACCGCGCAGGTCCCGTACCTCTCGTTCGCCAGCCCGGTGGCAGACCCGGGCTGCGGCGCGGCCACGCAGTACATTCCTTACGAGGACGAGACGTCGATCCTCGCCAAGGGGACCTTCTCCAAGACGAATGGGTACGGGGGAATCATCGTCTGGGCCCTCCACGAGGGCTGGCTGCCCCCGAACGCCTCGGGAGGGAGGTCGCAGAACGCGATGATGCAGGCGCTGCGGGCGGGGTTCCTCG
>CAZDSB010000530.1:0-4149 GCA_964507515.1 uncultured Myxococcaceae bacterium | reverse complement strand
TCCGCGAGCTGGCCGAGGCCCGCGCGGACCACATCAGCCGGCTCATCACCTCCGAGCACGGAAAGATCCTCTCCGACGCACGCGGCGAGCTGGCACGCGGCATGGAGGTGGTCGAGTTCGCCTGCGGGATCCCGCAGCTCCTCAAGGGTGAGCTGACCGAGCAGGTGGGCCGGGGCGTCGACGCGTGGTCAATGCGCCAGCCGCTCGGCGTCGTGGCCGGCATCACCCCCTTCAACTTCCCGGTCATGGTCCCGATGTGGATGTGGCCGGTCGCCATCGCCTGCGGGAACACCTTCATTCTCAAGCCCTCCGAACGCGATCCCTCGCCAAGCCTCGAGGTGGCGCGGCTGCTCGCGGAGGCCGGCTGCCCCGAGGGCGTGTTCAACGTGGTGAACGGCGACCGGGAGACGGTGGATGCGCTGCTCCGCCATCCGGACGTGGCGGCGGTGAGCTTCGTGGGCTCCACGCCGGTGGCCGAGTCGGTCCACCGGACGGCGAGCACTGCCGGGAAGCGCGTGCAGGCCCTCGGCGGCGCCAAGAATCACCTCGTGGTGATGCCCGACGCCGATCTGGACGCCGCCACCGACGCGCTGATCGGCTCTGCCTATGGCTCGGCCGGGGAGCGGTGCATGGCCATCTCCGTCGCCGTCGCCGTCGGTGACGTGGCCGACGCGCTCGTCGAGCGGCTCACGCCCCGGGTCAAGGCGCTCCGCGTGGGCCCGGGCACGGATGCCTCCGTCGAGATGGGTCCGCTCGTCACCCGCGAGCACCTGGACCGCGTCCGGTCCTATCTCGACGTGGGGCTCGCGGAGGGCGCCGCGCTGCTGGTGGACGGACGCGGGCTACGGGTCGCCGGGAGGAACGAGGGCTTCTGGCTCGGCGGCTGTCTCTTCGATCGCGTCCGCCCGGAGATGCGCATCTACCAGGAGGAGATCTTCGGACCGGTGCTGGCCGTGGTCCGGGTGCGCACGCTCGACGAGGCGCTGGCGCTGGTGGATGCGCACGCGTTCGGCAACGGCACGGCGATCTTCACCCGCTCCGGCGGCGCCGCTCGTGAGTTCTCCGCGCGAGTGAACTGCGGAATGGTCGGGATCAACGTTCCCATCCCGGTGCCGATGGCCTTCCACAGCTTCGGAGGATGGAAGCGCTCGCTCTTCGGCGACCACGCCGTGCACGGGCCCGAGGGCGTGCGCTTCTACACCCGCCTGAAGACCGTCACCGCGCGCTGGCCAGAAGGTGCCGCGGGTGCGGAGTTTCACATGCCAAGTAGTCGGACTCACTGAGAAACGGTGCTCTTGAAGGACATGAAAACCGTGATGGCGGCGTTCCCGCAACGGCCGGCTACGGTCCGTGTCCCGAAGGGAAAGGGCAGCGCAGACTGGCTCCCCAACGAGGAGAACCGATGAAGATCAAGAAGCTTTTCCAGGTGCTCGTGCTCGGCGCAACCACGCTCGGGCTCGGCATCGCTGCCTGCGGCGGGAGTGACAGCAGCGGCGGTGGTCAGCAGCAGACGCTCCCGGACGGTGGCCACACTGGCGGCGGAGGGCCCCCGGGTTGGTAGACGAACACACCCGTCGGCACGCCGACCGGGTGTGGGCAGCGCGGCACGGGGTCGAAACCGGTGCCGCGCTGCGCTTCGGTTCGCTCTCCCGCCGGATGTCCCAGGCGGGAGCGCCCGAGGCCCTCGTCGAGCTCGCAGCACGTGCCTCCCAGGACGAGATCCGTCACGCGAGCCGCTGCGCGGACATCCTTCGCCTCCGGAGGGCGGAGGTTCCTCCCCCGGAGACCCGATTGCTCGAGTACGCGCCGCCGGCCCTCACCGCGGAGCAGCGACTCACCTACGAGGTGGTGGCGCAGTCCTGCGTGTCCGAGACCGAGAGCATGGCGACGCTGGTCACATTGCTGGACGAGGCGCGTGAGGAGACGCTGAGGTCGGTCCTGCACGAGCTCGCCCGGGACGAGGTGCAGCACGCCCGCATCGGCTGGGGCTACCTCACCTGGGCCCGCGAGCGGGTGGACCTGTCCTTCCTCGCGCCGCTGCTGCCGGTGATGGCGACCGGAACCGCGGGCCCGGACCTCTTCCGCCCTGCCCTGCCGGGGACGGACGAGCCGACGCTGTACCAGGCGGGAGTCGTGCCACACTCGGAGCGCCAGCGCGTCTACCTCGAGACGCTCGAGTCAGTGGTGATTCCCGGGATGAACGAGCACGGGGTGGATACGGCCCCCTTGCGTCTGTGGATGGACCGGCAGCACGCCGCGCTCGCGCTTGCCACCGCCGGCGCCTGAGCAAAGAGAGCGAGATTCTTCATGACGTTTCGACGCGCTTCCATCGCTGCGCTCCTGCTCGGCTTCCCGCTGCTCGCCGGGGCCACGAAGCTCACCGGCGAGCCGGTCGCGGGCTTCCACGGCCGCGGTCCGGGCGGCTTCGGCCTGGACGGCAAGACCAACCAGCTCCACATCGCGGACGACGGGACGACGCTGAAGATCACCGTGCCACTCGCCGGACTCCAGACCGGCATCGGTCTTCGCGACAAGCACATGCGCGAGAAGTACCTGCAAGTGGACAAGTACCCGGACGCGGTCCTCGAGCTCCCATGGTCCGGCGTGAAGCTCCCCGCGGATGGCCAGACCGGTGACGGCACCGCCCCCGGGAAGATGACCATCCACGGAAAGACCAAGGACGTGCAGGTGAAGTACCGCATCGTCCGCAACGGGAACCACTACCAGGTGACCGGCCACATCCCGCTGAACGTCAAGGACTACGACATCGAGGTTCCGAGCTACCTGGGCGTCACCGTGCAGCCGGACATCGACGCGAGCGCGTCGTTCACAGCGGAGCACTCTTGAGCCTTCCCGTACGCTGGACCCACCCGGCGTTCCTCCCCCTCGCGCTCCTCCTGGCCCTGGTCCTGCCGGCCGCGAAGGCCCACGCGTACCCCTGGATGATCCAGCACGGGTACACCAACTGCAGCACCTGCCACGTGGAGCCCTCGGGCTTCGGGCTGCTCACCGAGTACGGGCGCGGGCAGGCCCAGATCGTCCTTCCCACCCTCTGGGGAAAGAAGCCCGAGGACGTCGAGCCGTTCAACGGCATCGTGTACGGGGCGGTGCCGCTACCGAGCTGGCTCAACGTGGGCCTGTCGCTCCGCGGCGCCGTGCTCAGCACCACCACGTCCCAGGGCACCAAGTGGCGAGACATCCTGATGATCGCCGACCTGCGCGCCGGCGTGACCGCGGGACCGTTCCTCGCCTCGGTCAGCTTCGGCTACGTGCCGACCGGAGCGAATCAGGCCGCGATCACCACCCAGCAGCGAGACAACCTCGTCTCTCGCGAGCACTGGCTCGGATTTCGCTTCGACGACAACAAGTTCTACGTCCTGGGCGGGCGGCTGAACCTCCCGTTCGGCCTGCGGAACGTGGAGCACAACGCCTTCGTGCGTGCCGCCACCCGGACCGACACCAACTCGTCCCAGCAATACGGAGGCGAGCTGGTCTATGACGCCCCCGGCATCCGCACCGCGGTCATGGGGATCGCCGGGAACTTCCTCATCCGAGATCCGGAGTTCCGGGAGCAGGGCTACAGCGCCTACGTCGAGGGCGCGTTCAGCAACTCCTTCACCCTGGGGTTGAGCAGCCTCATCACTCACGCCGACCGAGGGCTCAGCCAGATCGCCAACCCACTCATCTTCAACGACCCGTTCTTCGGCGCGACCAACGCCCTGCGGCAGGCGCACGGCCTGTTCAGTCGGTGGCACGTCGGCGGCCCCTGGGTCCTGCTGGCCGAGGCGAACTTCCTGATGCAGAGCGCCGACAACGTCGCGACCGACCTGGGCGGCGTCGGTTTCCTGCAGGCCGACTGGGAGCTGCTCCAGGGCCTCCACCTCATCTTCACCGGTGAAGCGCTCCGCCAGAACTACGTCAACAGCTACGGGGCGTGGTTCAGCGTCTCCTGGTTCTTGTTCACCTACTGCGAAGCCCGCATCGACGTGACCTTCAACGAGTACGGCCTCTCCGGCGGTGGACACGAGCCCAGCCTCGGGGTGCTCGGACAGCTGCACTTCTCGATGTGACCGACGGGAGGCGACTGCACGCCCGCTTCCGGTACACTCCCTCCCGTGGTCGGCACCCCACGCCTGACACGGTCACTGG
>CAZDSB010000529.1:0-4068 GCA_964507515.1 uncultured Myxococcaceae bacterium | reverse complement strand
GGACAGGAGCTTCTTCGCGTCCTCCTCGGCCTTCTTCTCGTCGACGACCTGCTCGAAGTCCTGCATCAGGCCGACGATGTCGCCGAAGCCGAGGATGCGGCTGGCGAGCCCGTCGGGCCGGAACTCCTCGAGCCTGTCCAGTGCCTCGCCCATCCCGAGGAACTTGATTGGCTTGCCCGTGACCTCCTTGATCGACAGCGCCGCGCCGCCGCGGGCATCGCCGTCGAGCTTGGTCAGGATGAAGCCGTCCAGCGCCAGGCGACGGTCGAACTCGGCGGCCGTCCGCACCGCGTCCTGCCCGATCATGGCGTCGCAGACCAGGAGGATGTCGTCGGGCTGGACCGAGCCCTTGATGAGGCTCAGCTCGTTCATCAGCTGCTCGTCGATGGCGAGCCGACCGGCGGTGTCGATGAGCACCACGTCGCACTTCTGCGCCCGCGCCGCCTCCACGCCCTTCACCGCCAGGTCCGGGGGCAGGGTGTCCGGCTGGAAGAAGACGGGGACGCCCAGCCGCTCACCCAGGACTTGCAGCTGGTCCACGGCGGCGGGCCGGTAGATGTCGGCGGCGACCAGGAGCGGCTTCTTGCCCTTCTTCTGGAGGTAGCTCGCGAGCTTTCCGACGGTGGTCGTCTTCCCGGAGCCCTGCAGGCCGACCAGCATCATCGTGGTCACGCCGCCCTTGGGCTTGAACTTCAGCGACGTGTCCACCGGACCCATCAGGGCCTCGAGCTCGTCGTGACAGACCTTGATGAAGTGCTCGCCGGCGGAGATCTGGTGCTTCCGGCCCTTCTTGTCGGTGATGGTGGTCTGGACGGTGGCGCCTACCGCCTTCTCGCGCACGCGTGCGACGAACGACTTCACGACGTCGAACGCGACGTCTGCCTCGAGGAGCGAGACGCGGATGTCCCGCAGCGACTCGTCGACGAGCTCGGGGGTGATCTCCTGCTTCCCGGCGAGCCTGTTCCTGGCCGCCCGGAAGCCCTTGGTGACGGTTTCCAGCATGGGGGGAATCGTCTTTAACACCGGCGACGGGCCCATGGGACCCCCACGCGACTACCTTGCGCGCTCCCTCCCCGACCAGGTGACATCGAGGGTCAGACCACGAGGAGGGTCCATGCGGAGAGGGCTGTTCCTGGCGTTCGTGCTGTCACTCGCGCTTCCGGCGCGAGCTGCCGAGGACGGGGGCCCGGACGATCCGGGGCGGTTCCGGGTGGGCGTGAATCTCGGAATCGTCAGCATCCCGCGGCTGATCAACGTCGAGGGCTATGCGCGGCTCCATCCGTATCTCGGCGTGAGCGGTGGCTGGAGCACCTTCCCCAAGTTCGCCTCGGACGCGATCCTGAACTGGGCCGGCGCGAAGAGCGACACCACCGACGCGGAGCTCAACAAGTTCGAGTCGTGGGAGGTGGCGCTCCGGATCTATCCGCTGCGCGGGACGTTCTTCCTCGGGGTCGGAGCCGGGCAGCAGGTGATCGACGCCTCGGTCGCGGCGTACGAGTCGGGGCAGGTGCTCGGGCCCCGCGGCTCGGCGCGGGTGGATGCCTGGGTCCTGACGCCGCGGCTCGGCTGGCAGTGGGTGTGGGCCAGCGGGTTCGCGATGGGGCTCGACTTCGGCGTGCAGTTCGTCGTCGGCCACACCGAGACCGTGAACATCCCGCCAGGGCTCTCACCGGACGCGGAGCAGGACATCCGGGACATCGTCCACTTCGGCTCGACGGTGCCCCTCCCCGTCTTCCGCTTCAGCATCGGCTACCACTTCGGATAGCGCGCGCGGTTGTCTCAGGGCGTGGACATCAGAAGGGCAAACAGCACGCAGACGTTGATGGGCTTCCACTCGAGGATGCTGGTCGGGAAGCTGACCGTGACACTGGAGATTCCCGAGCTGCACGAGCGAGACCCCACGTAGGTCTCCCCGGAGCGACCGAGCTCATAGGCGCAGAAGCCGACCGTGCCCTGGATGCGCTCCTTGGAGGCCGTGACCGTCGAGGGCCGGCCGAGGATGAGCCCGGTGCACTTGAGGGCATCCCCTTCCTCGGTGGCATTGACGGTGATCGGGCCCATTCCTGCCTGACCGGTCGCCTTTCCCGCGGCCTGGTCGATCGAGAGCTGGAACGGCCGCTGGCGGAGCGTCCCGCGGATGGTGGCGCCGTTGTCGTACCGCCCGACGTCGACGTCCGGGCCCTGCGCGCCGTCCTTGCTGATGATCGCGGTGGTCTGGAAGCCGTTGCCGACCATGCTGAACCGCTGCTCGGGGCCGCTGGTGGTCTGGAGGTGACTGGAGCTCGTCGTGGCGCAGGCCACGGCGACGAAGACCGCAAGAACGGCGACGAGCGCCAGGTGGCGCATGCGGACGCGGACGGAGACCATGGACACCTCGGAAGGCGAGCTCCCCTCGGGCGAGGACCCTACACTCCCCGGCCGCCCGTGTCCCGGGGAAGGTGCGGCGTTCCTCACTGCAGCCACGGGACGTCCGACTGCGTTGCCGCACCTGACCCGGCTCGAGCGACGAAGGTGCGGGCACTCCCGCGAGCGGTGGAGGTTCCCCTTGATGCAGCCCACCCGTCTGACGCTGCTCGTCGCGCTGCTGCCGGCAGCGGCGCTGGCCGCCGGCCCGTTCGGTCTCGCCTACCAGCTCACGCACTCGGTGAACGGGGATCCCACCTTCTCCCCGGACGGGAAGCGGGTGATCTACGTCAGCGAGATCGAGGGCAAGGACCAGCTCTTCGTGATGGACGCCGACGGGAAGCACCACAAGCAGATCACCCGGGAGCCTCACGACCACGAGGATCCGGCCTGGTCCCCGGACGGGAAGAAGGTCGCGTTCGTCTCGCTCAAGGACGATCTAGAGGTCATCTACCTCATGAATCCGGACGGGACCGGGCTGGAGCCCCTGACCCGGCCGGAGGCGCGGGTGATCCATCCGAGCTGGTCGCCGGACGGGACGAAGATCGCTTACTGCACGGACGATGATCTCAAGCCGCCGAAGAAGAACGCCTCGGACATCGAGGTGATCGATCTGAAGACGCGGAAGGTGACCAAGCTGATCACCGGCGGCACGAACACCTTCCCGGTGTTCTCGCCGGACGGGAAGTGGATCGCCTTCCGCCGGATGCTGGGAGAGATGAACTCGGAGGTCTTCGTGGCTCGCGCGGACGGCACCGAGCAGAAGAACCTTACCAACCATCAGGCATTCGACGGGTGGCCGTCGTGGTCGCCCGACGGCAAGCGGATCGCCTTCGCCTCGAACCGCTACTCGAGCTACCAGATCTTCGTGATGAACGCGGACGGCTCGGACGTGCACCTGGTGGCGAACACCGAGGGCAGGGCGACGTCTCCCAAGTTCAGCCCCGACGGGAAGTCCATTTACTTTCCGCTCTCGCGGAAGGTCGACTTCGGGACCGACTGCCAGATCTTCGTGGCCCCGGCGACCCCGCAACGCTGAAGCCAGGGCGGTCACCGCGACGGGAGGCGCCCCGGCTCCAGAGACTCCTCTCGACTACCGATTCTGTCCGGGCGTGTCGCGGTTCGGGTTCTCGCCCTGTCGCTTCTCGTCCCCGGCCTTGCGATCCTTGTTCGGATCTTCCTTGCCCGTGTCGGGTTGCGTCATCGGAGGATTCTGACTGGGGTCCTGCCGCCGCTGACCCTGGTCGTCCGGCTTCTGCTGGTTCTCGGCCATGGATGTTCTCCCTGTGTGTTTTTGCAGCGGAGAAAGAATGCGCATCGTTCGAGCGCCTGGCTCGCCGCGCGATGGGTGACAGGACGAGGAGCGACCCGCCTGGCGACCCGCCGTTTCGGATCGATCCGCGGTCGTCCGGCGAGTCAGCCGCGTGCCGCGCTCACCGGCTCGAGACGGCACACGCCGGACCGGAAGGCCGGGAAGCCCGAGATGGGATCGCGCCGCTCGCCGTCGATAAGGAGGTTGGCGTTTGCGTCCTCCCAGCCGGCGGGCATCAT
The DNA here is from genome assembly GCA_964507515.1 of uncultured Myxococcaceae bacterium. Taxonomy (GTDB): domain Bacteria; phylum Myxococcota; class Myxococcia; order Myxococcales; family Myxococcaceae; genus RPRB01. The sequence continues at coordinate 114 of CAZDSB010000529.1, read as the reverse complement.
CGCCACGTCCGGCCGGACGTCGGTCGTGACGGAGAGACGGAGCTCGACCCGACCCACCGGCGAGACGACAGCCACCCGCTCGCCGTCCGACAGACCGGCGGCTCCCGCCGCCTC
>CAZDSB010000528.1:0-9833 GCA_964507515.1 uncultured Myxococcaceae bacterium | reverse complement strand
CCTGCATCGGCGCCCAGTCTCCGTGCAGCACGAAGCCGGCCCAGGCGAAGGGCGAGCTGAACCGTCGCTCCTTGCGCAACGCGAGCTGCGCTTCCCGGAGCGCGACTCCGGGTGACAGGCGCTGCTCGAGCATCGACGCGTAGAACCGATCCATCAGCGCGGCCGTCGCCCGGTCCGAGACCTTCCAGGCGCTGGACACCACGCGCGGGGTTCCGGCGAGCAGGAAACCCCGGGTGAGGCCGAGCACGCCCTCGCCGCGAACCTCCTTTCCGAGCCCGGTCCGGCACGCGGAGAGGACGACCAGATCGGCGGACAGTCGCAACCGGTAGATGTCCTCCATTGCAAGGAAGCCGTCCTGCGGCTGGCCCTTCTCGTCGTAGAGGGAGAGGACGATGCCCGAGAGCTCGGGGCGCCTCGCGTCGGTCAGGGCGTGACTGGCCAGATGGACGATGCGGGCGTGGGCGACGTCGGGTCCCAGCGCGACGGCGCGACTGGCCTGGAAGCCGAGCGCGGTGAAGGTCCGGTCCGCTCCTGCGTGGCTCGCGATCGACTCGGCCTCGTCGCGCGTCGCGGGGAGCGGCTCCAGGCTCCTGAGCCCGGTATCCTCGAGCGAGCGCTCCAGATCCCCGGAGCGGGATGCCACCGCCGTGCTCCCCACGCTCCGGATCCGTGCGTCGTGCAGCGTGAACACCGGATCGGCGAGGACGGCAACCGTGGCGCCCGCGGTGGCCGGGGCTGGCCGGCGCCCTCGAAGCATCGCCAGGACCGACGCCGAGGGCACTTCCTCCACCTCGTGGCGGTCGATGAGCGCTCGTCCAGTCTGCACGTCCGGCAGCGCGGCGAAGGGGATCAGCTGCAGCGCCCCGTCGGCGACGATCAGGAGCCGCCTCGACGAGAGCGCCTTCGCCACCGGCCCGAGCACCATCCTCGAGAGCTTTCGGGCCGGGACCTGTCCGTCGTCGGTCGCGGCAGGGTTGCTCCACGTCCGGTGGAGGGCGAGCGCCGCCGCTTCGATCACCTTCCGTGGGGGAAGAGTCGCCGACGTGATGCCGGTGGGGGTGACGACCCAGACGAAGCTCCGATCTTCCCCGAGGAGAAACTCGACCAGCGCCGTCGACGGGTCGAGGGTCTGCCTGCGGATCTCGTCGAGCGAGAGCGGCGTGGGCTGGGTGAGGCTCGCGTAGGCCGGGCTCGAGGCACGCATGCGCGCCTCGACGGCTTCCCGCTCGATCCGGAGCTTCTCCAGATCATGCTCGAGGGCGTCGGCCGCCTCAGCGCCGTGTGGCCTGCCCAGCAGGGCCTCCTGCTGCTTGCGTTTCAGGTCGAGCCGCGCGTCGATGTCCTGCTCCGTCTTTCGGAGCTCCGGGTCGACATCGAGCTGGGTGTCGGCGCGACCCTCGGCGATCGTCTCGAGCAGCGACCGCGCCCGGGTCGTCTCGCTCGCCCCGAGCGCCTCGGCGTCCCACCCGCGCGTGGGCTGCCGAGCATGGAGACCCATCAGCACCTCGACCAGGAGCCGGTACCGTTGCTGCTCGATCTCGAGATAGCCGGCACGCAGGCTCGGTCCGGTGATGCTGCTCCGCAGCTTCTCGGTCAGGGCGAGTGCCTCGAGGACGTGGCCGCGCGCATCGTCCAGTCGGCCCAGGGCGAGCTCTCCCTTGGACAGGGAGGTCAGCAGGGCCATGTCGTAGGCCGGGTAACCCACGTCCTTGAGGTCCTTCCTCGCGGCGAGCAACCCCTCCACACCGGCGCGAGCGTCCCCCCGGTCGACCTGCACGCGGGCCAGGTCCACCTTCACCGCGGCCCGGATGCGCGCGTCCTTGTCACCAACCTTCTCACCTGCCCGTTCGAACGCGCGGCGGGCGTCGTCGTACCGGTGCTCGTTGATGGCGATGAGCCCGATGTTCTGCAGCGTCAGCGCAGCGAAGCGGGCGTTCCCGGCCCGGTCGAGCAACGAGAGGGCCGACTGGTAGTGCACCATCGCCTCGGGATACTCGCGCGCGGTCCGGTAGGTGTTGCCGACGAGGTACTCGGCCATCCCCTCCTCGTTCGGGATCCCGAGCTCGTGGAAGCGCGCCTTCACCTTCTCCAGCTCGTCCCGGGCCTGATCGCTGTTGCTGATGTAGGAGAGATTCGCGGCGCGGTTTCGCCGGACCGACGCTGCGGCGACGGGATCCCCGCTCTGCTCGGCGAAGGGCAGGGCCTCGTCGTACATCTTCACCGACTCGGCGTAGTTGCCGAGGTAGCCGTTGGCGACGGCCATGTTGTTGAGGATGGCGCCTTCACCGTAGGGCTCCGGCCCCAGCTTTCGGCGCATGTCCAGCGCCTGCTGGAGAAGGACAAGCCCCTGCCTCGGCTCGCCGGTGTGCCCCATCACGGTCCCGAGCAGGACGAGGGTGTCCAGCTCGCCCTCTGGCTCGCCGACGCGACGCCACAGCGAGAGCGCCTCCTCGAGGACGGCCTTCGCCTTCGGGAGCTGGCTCGTGTACGCGAGGATGTCCGCGCGGCGCGTGAGGGTCGACGCCAGCTCCAGTGAATCCCCGAGCGTCCTCCAGATCACCTCGCTCTCCTCGTACTTCGCCACGGCGAGCTGGAAGGATTTCGGGTTCCTGGGGTCGGCGGTCCGGTCGCCCTCACCGCGCAGCGCCTCGGCACGCATGCGTTGCCGATCGCGGTCGGTGGCCGGAGCGATCGGATCGAGGCTCAGCTGGAAGGCGCCGGGGTGCGAGTCCGGCTTCTCGAGCTGCAGCTCGACCTTGTGAGTGCCACTCTCCGCGGTGATGACCGTCAGCGTGACCGGATCGGTCCGGTGGCTCGCGTTGGTCACCGATCCCAGGATCGCGCCGGAGGGGCCCGTCACCCGGACCGCGACGTCCACCCGCCGCTGCCGCACCATCAACCGGAGGCGGCTCCCGGAGGGGGCGTTCACGGCCCAGGTGGCGACATCGCCGGGCTCGAGGCTCCGGGTGACCGGCGTCGACGACGTGAGGGACGCCGGCGCCGCGACGGCGCCGCTCACCCCCAGGAGAATGACGGAGGCCCAGACGCGCATCGCGTTCCCCGGCAGAGGTCGGCCAGCCCGCGCTGACCCGACCGTGTGTCACCGATCCAGCGGACTCGGCGCGTCCGCGCAAGGGCAGTACACCGACCTGGCGGCCTATCGCATCGACGAGGACGATTTCACTCCCCGGCCTCGTCCCTTGGGACAGGTCGGAGTGGCTCCGGCCTGCAACGCGGTGGCGCCCGTCGAGCCACGTCTCGCTGGCCTCCAAACCGGTCGAGGTCGCGACGTTCATCGACTGGGCAGCGAAGGCCGCGGCGGGCCGAGACGACGGACGGCCCTGCGATCTCAGGGGAGCATGATCGCGCAGCCGATGAGGATGTTGCTCACGTCTGAGGTCCCGACCACGCCCACCCCACCATCGAGCACCGCGCAGGTGCAGATGCCGCCACACTGCGGAGTCACCGGCTGGGAGGCGATGGTCACGTTGTAGGCCGTGCCGGCGGGCACGCGGTTCACGAAGCTCCAGGCAGGCGGGTAGCTTTGGACGCCGATCTGCACGTTGGGCTCGCCTTGCGTGGCGAGGACGAGCCCGTTCGCGCCCGCGGTGAGGATCGTGCCTCCGATCAGGTACCCGGTGCCGCTCCCTGCATCGTTCCCGGTGTTGTTGTTCCCTCCGTCGTTGTTCGTGCCCCCGTTGTTGTTGTTGTTGTTTGACCCGCCGCTGTCTCCGCAGGAGGCGACCGCCGCCACGACCAGGACCACCACTCCGAGCGCTGCCAGAGCCTTCATGATCGATCTCCCCGTCCAGGCGCGGGCCATCCGAACCCGTGTTGCTCCCGCCATCGAGCGGCGGAAGCTCTTCGACAAGTCCCGAAGAACACGCGGTACACGACGACCGGGGGAGCGCGCGACGACGGATCCCCTCTCGCCCCGAGTGGCCCCGACAGGTCCCATCGCCCTTGCCCGGCTCCGGCGGCGCGCGATACGACGCTCACCGAGAGGTCGCCATGGACCCGCGATCGGGTGGCGTCGAGGACGAGCGACGACTCGATTCGTGGAAGGAGATCGCGGCGTTCTTTCGTCGCGATCCGCGAACCGTCAAGCGCTGGGAGAGAGAGCGCGGCCTGCCGGTTCATCGCCTTCCCGGAGATCGGCGAAGCGGCGTCTTCGCCTACGCCCGGGAGCTGCAGCGGTGGCTCGAGCACCAGCCGCTCGACGAGCAGCCACACGCCAACGGCGCCGACCCGGGCTCGTCCACTGGCGCGAACGGGTCACCGGGGCGCTGGCGTCCGTGGGTCCTCGTCGCTCTGCCGATCCTCGTCCTCGCAGGGGCAGGAGTGTTCTGGAGGTCCGGCACGACGCGACGACCGGACGTCGTTCGCTCCGGCGTCGAGGTCGATCCGGAAGTCATGCAGGCGTATCTCGGCTGTCGCTATGCGTGGAGCAAGCGCTCCGCCGAGCGGCTCCACGAGGCGCTGGATTGCTTCACCCGGCTGGTCGAGCGCGCCCCGAGGTTCGCCCCGGCCTACGCGGGCCTCGCAGACTCCTACAGCCTGCTGCGTGAGTACTCGCTGATGCCGGACAGCGAGGCCTTCCCCCGCGCCATCGCGGCGGCGGAGAAGGCGGTGGAGCTCGATCCCCGCTCGTCGCTGGGTCACCGTGCGCTGGCCTTCGGCGCATTCAACTGGAGCTTCGACGTCCCCACCGCGGAGAAGGAGTTTCGGACCGCGATCGCCCTCGACCCGCAGGATGCCGAGGCGCATCACTGGTTCGCCACGTCGCTGATGCTCCTCGGCCGGCACGCAGAGGCGTTGGCGGAGATCGGCCGGGCGCAGGCACTGGAGCCCACCTCGCCGGCGATCGTCTCCGACCGCGGTCTCATCCTCTGTGCCGCCGGCCAGCAGAATGCAGGGCTGGAGCTGCTCGAGCGGCTCGCGCGCACCGAGCCAGCTCTCCTGTCGCCGCACCGGTACCTGGCCGACGTTCATTTCAACCGCGCCGAGTACGCGGCGTACCTGGTGGAGGCCCGGCGGTTCGCGGAATTGCTCCGGGACGAAGCGTCGCTGGACGCGGTCAGCGAGGAGGAGCGTTCGCTCGCAGAGGGTGGAGCCCTGGCCCTGCTGGAGACGCTCCGCCTTCGACGCGTGACGCGCTACGAGCAAGGCGCGGCCGGGGCGTACCCGGTGGCGCAGGTCGAGGCACTGCTCGGTCGAACGGACCACGCTCTCACCCACCTCGAAGAGGCGTTTGCCCGACACGAGCCGTCGGTCATGGCGATGGGCATCGATCCGACGCTGGCCAGCTTGCGCGGGGAGCCGGGATACCAGCGGCTCCGGTCCCGCCTCGGGCTGTCGTCGGGGGCTCCTTCGGGCCCTCTCTCCCACGCTGCCCGGTGACGCCAGGCCCGCGGCGGGCTCATCCGACGCTCGAGCGCCGGGAGGCGACCGCGACCGCCACCCGCTTCCGGCCCCGGATCCGCCGCGCTGAAATCGCCGTGCGCAGGGCAGCGAGCTCGTCCTCGAACCCGGCCACGATGCGCTCGGGGTCGGGGACCAGCCCTGCATCGGCCTGGACGCCCACCCAGACCTGTCCCGCATAGCTCAGCAAGCTGATGCCCAGGCCGAGGTGCCCCGCGCAAGGAACCCAGAACATCGCCTGGCGCAGGCGAGAACCGAGGATGGAGATCTTTTCCCGGGGGCCGATGACGTTGGTGACCACCGCGGTCGCCTTGGTCGCGAAGAGGTCGATGATCGCGTCGAAGAGAGGACGGGGAGCGAGGCCCATCAACCAGAGGAGCTCGAAGATCGCAGCCGCGCCGGGAGACTTCTTCAGCAGACCCATCCTCCGACGAACCTCGACCAGACGCGCCCGCGGGCTGTCCAGGCCCAGCGGGAGCTGGAGGAAGACCAGCCCGAACCAGTTGCCGAGCTCGTGGGCGCGGTCGGGGGGGCGGAGATTCACCGGAACCACGCCGCGAATCTCCAGCCGGCGTCGCACCTCACCGTGCTCGAGCAGGTAGCGCCGGAGCGCGCCGGCGAGCGCAGCCATCAGAACGTCGTTCACCGTCGACCCGGTGGCGCGCCCGATGCGCTTGAAGTCTTCCAGTCGAAACGCCCGGGACCAGAGCAGCCGCTTGGTCATCCCGAGCCGACCCTTGAAGGGCGTGGGTGGGTCGGGGGGGAGGAGGAGCAGCCGTCCGAGGGCGGCGAGGTGGCCCACGCCTTCGGGCAGGAGCTGGATGGCGGCGGAGACCTCCTCGCGCAGCGACCTCCGGCTCGAGGGCTCCGGAGCCTGGACCTGGTCGGCCATGCGGAGCACGGCGGGCTGGTCGGCCATCGAGAGGAGCACGTGCACCAGCGCGAGCCCGTCCCCGATGCAGTGGTGAACGCGCACGACGATCGCCGAACCGCCCTGGTAGTGCGGAACGAGGTGGAAGCGCCAGGGTGGCCGGCGGGCGGGGAGCGGCCGCGTGGCCAGGGCACCGAGGAGCTCCTGGAGAGCGGCCTCGCCGCCCGGCGCGGGGAGCGTTTCCACCACGAGCTGGTGGTCCAGGGAGAACCGCGGATCGGGCTCCCATGACGGCAGTCCGGCTCTCCCGAGGGGACGCACGATGCGCTGCCGGAATCGCTCGAAGCGAAGCAGCCGCTGCTGGACGAGAGTGCGGAGCCGCCGGACCGACACCGGTGTTTCCAGGACCAGGACCCCGGTGACCACCATCGGGTTGGTGGGCTCGTCCATCCGGAGCCACGAAGCATCGACGTTGGCGAGAGGCGTGCTCATGCGGGCTCACGCAAGCAGGTGCGTCCTGCCAGTGTCCTGGAGCCAGCGGCGATACACGGGGTGAATCGCACCGGTGACGGGCGCGAGCCGGAGGATCGTGGGGATTGGACCGGAGACCTTCACCCGGCCCAGCGCGAGCGCGATTGGCACGTTCTCCTTCCCTTGGAAGAAGCGATTCGCGGTGTCGCTCGACATCTTCAGGGTGATGGTCGGCTTCCAGCGCGCCGGGCCCCAGACCCACTGCAGATACCGGCCCTTCTTCGCATCGACCTCCGGGGCGGCGTCGACGTTCAGCTCCAGGCCGACGTCCTCGAACACGAACCGGTGGGGCGCGTGCGCGTCACGAAGCGTTCGCCCGACCTCCGGATGCTCGTTCATCAGCACGAAGACGTGATCGAGGACCTCCCGGAACTCCTGCAGATCGCGGAATGCCTTCATGAACGACCCTCCTTCACGAATCGCAGCATGCACCGTGCCGTCACCGCGCCGAGGCTTGAGCCGGGCAACGCTCGGGCGCGTCCGCAGCCGCTGCGGCGCGGGGCGGCTGGACGCACCGGTTGCGCGTCCTATCGTCCACATCGGCTTCGGGTCGGAGCGTCAGTGCATCGGCATCCAACCGGCATCCGGCCAAGTGCCGCCGTCCATCATGGATCCGTGGCCGTCATGGGAGGTCCCGCCGTCGAGATTGCCTGAGCCGGGGCATCCGTGAGGGCGAGACGATGACGGAAGCGACGTGCGTGTTGGGACAACGCGTGAGCTCCTGCCGCGACCCGGAGCCTCAACACCTCAGCCTCGCGAGCTCGCGGAGCCGCGGGCTGTGTCGGTCCTCACCGGATGAAGGATCACGGTGTCACGGTCGGCTGCGGCGCCGGCTGGCAATGGAGCCGCGCGCACAGCGCGTGCGCCCGGGCCAGATCGAGCAGATCGGGATCCGCGTCGCGCCAGTCCGCGAGAAATCCTTCCGCCAGGCGGCGCGCCTCGTCCGCCTTGCCCTGCCGCTCGAGTACCTCCGCAAGGAGCCGTGCCGAGCGGGGGAGCATCCACCCACGGTAGATCACACCTGGCATCGGCTCCGCTCGGTACTGGCGAAGTGCGGCCACGGCGCACTCGAGGTCACCGTCCTCCGCGCAGGCTTGTCCGAGCAAGAAGGCCGCGACGGTCCGCACCTTCCAGCGACGCCAGGCGACGAGGTCGCGTAGCGCTGCGCGGAACCCCGCCGCGTTACCGCCTGCACGCGCCTCGAGGCCCTGAAGGTAGACCCGCAGGGCGCGGATCTCGTCCGAGAAGACGCTGCTGGCCGGGTCGGCGCGCTCGCGAGTGAGCCCTTGCCGGTAGTCCTCGGCTCCCTGGACGTCGCCGGCAACCCCCAGAGTAAACGCGCCGAGCCAGTCGAGCTGCGGCTGGGCGGCGACGAGCTCGCGGATGCGTGCGCGGAGCTGGCCGGCCGGGGCGTCGCCGGCGGCAATCGAGAGGGCCGCATAGCCCATCGACCCGCCTCCATGAGCGACACCCGCCAGGACCGCGAGCGCCTCCCGCCTCCGCCCCTGGTAGGTCAACGCATTCGCGAGAGCCAGCTGGCCCCGGCCGGAGCGCGCGATGCGCTCCCGTGCCACCTGCTCGGCCTCGCGGTACTCGCGACGCGCCATGTGGACGAACTCCAGAGTCGCTCTGCCCGGCGACAGGAGGTCCTCGCGCATCGCGGCCTCGAGCGCGTCGTCGAGCTCGCCGGCCGCCATGAAGGCCCTGGCCGCCGCCTCCGCCCGGCCAGACGCCGGCGGCTGAGCGAGCCAGGTGCGAGCGAGCGGGATCAGCTCCGCTCGGCGCCCGAGATCGCACATCGCCCAGACGATCTGTTCCTGGGCCGGGACGTACATGGGGTCGGCCTGCAGCGCCCGTTGCAGGTAGGCGAACGTTTCCTCGGGCGAACTCGCGACTGTCGCTCCCAGTGCGAGGACCTCCTTGTCGTCCGGATAGCGCTCGAGGACCTCCCGGTAGAGGGCCCGGGCGTCCTCCAGGCGCTGCTCGACCGTCGCGTTCCACGCTCGGATGAGCCGTGCCTCGCGCCACGGCGCTCGGCCGGCGACCCGGATCGCGGTGGTGGCAATCGCCCCCAGCTCGCTGGCTGACGCCCTCTCGCGAGAAGCGGCCGCGGCGAGCGCGAAGTGGGCGAGCGCGAACTCCGGGTCGAGCGCGATCGCCTTGCGAAAGGCCTCCTGGGCCCCGTCCAGGTTCTGCTCCTGGAGTGACCTCCCCGTCTCGTACCACCGGTTCGCCTCGAGGTTCGCCGTGACGAGCTTGGCGAGCGGTGTCGCGCCGGTCGAAGGGCCGCGATCGCCGATCAGCTTCTTCCGGGCCCGGGCGGCGAGGCGGTCGATCAGCGCCAGAACCTCGGACATTCCCTGCGCCTGCTCGCGATACGAGAAGAGGTACTCTCCTCGTTCGGGATCGAACCCGCGCAGCTCCACGACGATCAGCTCGCCCATGCGGCGCACGAACCCGGCGAGCAGCGTCCGGGCTCCTGCGCGTCTGGCGATCTCGCGGCCGGTGGATTCGTCGATGCGCACCGCCGCGTCCCGGCCGAGCTGCCGCTGGAGGTCTACCATCCGGCTGCGGGTGAGCACGCGAAGGTCCGGTGACTCCTGGAGCGCGGTGGCGACGAGACTCCCGACACCATCGAGGTCCGGGTCTCCCGTCTCGTTCGTGAAGTCGACCACGGCGATGAGCGGAGGCCCGGCGTCTCGGGGTGGCGCCTCGTGGATCGCGACGATGATGGCGGCGACTCCCGTCACCACGAGCAGCGCCACCGACGGAAGGAATCTCTGCATCGGCCGGCGGACTGGAGGTGCTCCTCGCCGGAACGCGCGGAGGAAGGCCTCGCCCGATTGAGGGCGCCGGGACGGGTCGATCTCCAAGCACCATCTGCAGAGCCGTTTCCAGCGCCTGCCGTACTGCCTCGAGGACTCTGCGCCGCCCGGTTCGAGCGGCGGCACAGCAGCCTCGGCGGGGAGGGGCCGATCGGATCTCGCGGGGAGCGTTCCGGTCGCGATCT
>CAZDSB010000527.1:0-9838 GCA_964507515.1 uncultured Myxococcaceae bacterium | reverse complement strand
CGCCGGAGACCATCCGCGCCCAGATGCGGGCCGCGGTGAAGGAGCACGATCACGGGGAGGGCGTCCTCGTGCTCGCGGACCTCTTCGGTGGAACGCCGTGCAAGGAGTCGCTCCTTCTCTGCGGGAAGGCGAACGTCGAGGTGCTGGCCGGCGTGAACCTTCCGATGCTGATGAAGGCCGCCTCGCTCCGGAAGGAGAACCTCCCGCTGCACGAGCTCGCCCAGTCGCTCTACACCTACGCCCAGCGCAACATCCGCTTCGCCTCCGAGCTGGTCCGCGACGCCGCCTCCGGCCGGCACGTCACGTCCTGACGCCTGCCCGTCAGGGCCGATCGCTACCGTCCGGCCCGCCGTCGCCCGAGCTCACGTGATCTCCTTTCTCCGCATCGACAGCAGGCTCATCCACGGCCAGGTGGTCGAGGCCTGGCTCCCGGGCCTCAAGGTCGCGCGGGTCGTCGTGGCGGACGACGAGGCGGCGCACAGCCCGCTGATGCGGACCGCGATGGGCCTCGCCGTCCCGCCCGAGCTCGAGGTGGACATCCTCCCGCTCCACGAGACGCCGTTCGCCACCTTCGCCTCCGACGGCGTGAAGACCCTGCTTCTGCTCCGGGACGTGCCCGCCCTGCTCGAAGCGCGGAAGCTCGGCCTTCCCCGGACCCGCGTGAACCTGGGCAACGTTCACCACGGCCCGATGCGCCGGGCGGTCTCCACCTCGGTGTTCCTCAACCCCGAGGAGATGACGGCGCTGCAGGCCCTCCACGACGAGGGCTGGGACCTCGAGGCCCGGGGGGTTCCGTCCGAGCGGCCGGTCCTCTTCACGGAGATGGTGGAGCGCTTCGGGAAGCGCTAGACGCTTGCCCATGCACGCGGCCTGGCTCCACGTCGCGCTGGCGGGGGCCTGGGGCGCGCTGGTCAGCCTCGAGCGTCGTGCCTTCCTCCAGGCGATGTTCAGCCGCCCGCTGGTCGCGGCCACCGGGATGGGCCTGGTCCTGGGGCAGCTGCAGACCGGCCTCTACCTGGGGATGGTCCTCGAGCTGTTCTACCTGGGCACCGCCTCGCTCGGCGCGGCCCTCCCCGAGAACGACACCCTCGCGGCGACCGGGACCACCGCGGCCGCCGCGATGATGGCCTCGCAGTCGGGAGGCGGGGGCACCCCGGCCATCTGGAGCGTGTCCCTCATCCTCTTCGCCGGGCTCGGTCTCCTCGGGCGAGCCGTGGACCGGCGGCTCGAGTCGCACGCCTCGGCCCTCAGCGCGCACGGGCTCGAGCTGGCGGAGCACGGCGAGCTCGAGCGCGCCGTGCGGCAGAACCTCTGGGGAATCTGGCCCTACGCGCTCGTCTACCTCGGGCTCAACGTGGTCTGCGCGCTGCTGGGCCTGTGGATCGGCAGCTACCTCCACCGCGTGCCGCTGGTGGTGCTACGCGGCCTGGCCTGGGCCTTCCCGGCGATGGCCTCGGTGGCGGCGGCCATCGCCGCCCGAGGCTCGCACGCGCGGAACGCCGCGCTCTGGGGCCTGGTGGGGGGCGCGGTGATGACCTTGGCGACGCTCGTGACCGCCTGGGTAAACGAATGATCGGCCCGGGCACCCACCTGTCACCGGCGGTGAAGACGCGGGTCTTCCTGCGCTCGCTGCTGCTCCAGGCCAGCTGGAATCCGAAGGGGATGCAGAACCTGGGTCTGGTCTACGCGCTCTACCCGGCGCTGGAGCGCATCTACCCCGACCCGGGGAAGCGCCGGGAAGCGGTGCAGCGGCACCTGTCCTTCTTCAACACTCACCCCTACGTGGCCGCGGCCATCGTGGGCGGGGTGCTCTACCACGAGGAGCGCATCGCGGCCGGGGAGGAGGACCCCCGGCGGGTCACCGAGTTCAAGGGCGCCCTCATGGGCCCCCTGGCTGCGCTGGGGGACGGGTTCTTCTGGCTCTCGCTCCGCCCGGCGGTGGGCGCGCTCTGCGCGGCGCTGGTGCCCTGGCTGGGCGCGTGGGCCGCCGTGCTGTTCCTGGTCCTCTACAACGCCGTGCACCTCACCCTGCGCGCCCAGCTCTTCCGGATGGGGCTCCAGCTCGGGGACCGCCTGGTGGAGGCCGTGGCCCGGGCTCGACTGCCGACCCGGGGGGCCCGCCTCCGGGCGGTCGCGGCGGCCAGCGCGGGGGCGGCGGCGGCCTCGCTGGCCATCGCCTTCGGGGCGCAACAGGGGGGCGTCGGGGGGTGGCTCCTCGCCGGTGGTTGTCTCGCCCTGGGGGCGCTCAGCTACCTTCTGGTGGCCAGGAAGGTTCCCACTGCCGTGCTCACCGCCATGGCAGCGCTGCTGGCGGGGTGCCTCGGGGCCTGGCTGTAGGATGCTTGGGGAGAGGTGATGTCGTCGGAGAGCGCGGAAGCCGAGTTCACCATCATCAACCAGCTGGGCCTGCACGCCCGGGCAGCAGCCCAGCTGGTCCAGCTCGCCAACCGCTGCAAGTGCGACGTCACGCTGAAGACCGACTCGGAGGAGGTCAACGGCAAGTCCATCATGGGAGTCCTGATGCTCGCGGCAGCCCAGGGGCAGGTGCTGACGGTCTCGGCGCAGGGGCCGGGAGCGGCGGACTGCGTGCGGGAGATCGGCGAGCTCATCGCCAACCGCTTCGGGGAGACGCAGTGAAGGTGGTCCGTTGAGCACCCAGGCGATCAGCCTCAAGCTCCAGGCCATCGGCGCGAGCCCGGGCATGGCGGTGGGGAGGGCCTACGTCCTCGACCGCCGGCGCGTGCGGACCCCGAAGATGAAGCTCGCCGCCGCCGAGGTGGAGCGGGAGCTGATGCGGTTCAAGACCGCGATCGACCTCTCGGAGCACCAGCTGGTCGAGCTGAAGGCCCGGCTGGAGCAGAGCGACGGCAAGGACCACGCGCTCATCCTCGAGGCGCACCGGCTCATGCTCCGCGACCCGATGCTGGTCGACGAGGTGAACAAGCTCATCGCCGCCGAGCAGATCAACGCCGAGTGGGCGGTGCGGCGGGTGACGCGGAAGATCAAGCACCTCTTCGACGAGATCCCGGACGAGTACTTCCGCGAGCGCCGGGCCGACGTGGACTTCATCGCCGACCGGGTGGTGCGGAACCTCCTCGGGCAGGTGGTGGACGTGGAGGAGGAGGTTCCCGAGGGGGCGATCATCATCGCCCACGACCTCTCGCCGGCCGACGCGGCGATGCTCGCCCGGACGGGGCGGGTGGCGGCCTTCGTGACCGACGTGGGCGGGTCCACCAGTCACACGGCCATCGTGGCCCGGGCGCGGAGCACGCCGGCGGTGGTCGGCGCCGGCAGGGTCTCGGAGCAGATCTCTCCGGGGGACATCGTCGCCGTGGACGGGACGCGTGGGCTCCTCTGGGTGAACCCGGCGGCCGGGACGATGACCGACATCCGGGCCGATCTGCAGAAGCTCCTGGCTCGCGGCCGCGAGGCGATGCAGGCGGCGCAGCTGCCGGCGGTCACCACCGACGGCTTCCGGGTCCGGATGCACGGGAACATGGAGTTTCTCGAGGAGATCCCCGAGCTGCTGACCGCCGGGGCCGAGGGCATCGGCCTGTACCGGACCGAGTTCCTCTTCCTCGACCGGCTGGAGGCTCCCAACGAGGAGGAGCATTACCTCGCGTACCGGAGCGTGCTGGAGAAGCTCGGCGGCCGGCCGGTGACCATCCGGACCGTGGACCTGGGCGGAGACAAGATGCCGGGCTTCCGGAAGTCGGAGCGCGAGCCCAACCCGGCGATGGGGCTCCGGGCGATCCGCTACTCGCTCCGGCAGCGCGACATGTTCCGGTCGCAGCTGCGAGCGCTGCTCCGGGCATCCGTTCACGGCAACCTCCGCATCATGTTCCCGCTCATCTCCGGCGTGGCCGAGCTACGCGAGGCCCGCACCGAGCTCGAGCGCTGCAAGGCGGAGCTGTCGCGCGAGGGCGTGCCGATGAGCGGCCGCTTCCCGGTGGGCATCATGGTGGAGACGCCGAGCGCGGCGTGGATCGCGGACCGCCTGGCGCAGGAGGCGGACTTCTTCAGCATCGGCACCAACGACCTCATCCAGTACACGCTGGCCATCGACCGGCAGAACCGCGACGTCGCCTACCTCTACAAGCCGCTGCACCTCTCGGTCCTCCGGTCGCTCCGGGCCATCGCCGATGCGGGGCGGGCCGCGGGCATCCCGGTGTCCATGTGCGGCGAGGTCGCGGGTGATCCGCGCTACGTGCTGCTGCTGCTGGCGCTCGGCCTGGACGAGCTGTCCATGCCGGCGGGCCAGATCCCGGTGATGAAGGAGCTGGTCCGTCGCTGCTCGCGGGCGGATGCGGTCCAGGCGATCGACGAGGCGATGAAGCTCACGACCGCCGAGGAGATCGACCGGCATCTGCGCGCCGTGGAGGCGCGGCTCGGGTTCGAGACGGTCTGACCGGGCCTCGTCAGGCGGGAACGCCGAGGATGCTCCTGGCCGACCGCAGCAGGTCGAGGGCGTCCGCCCCGAAGATGGCCACGCCCTGCCATCCCTCGCGCGCGCCCGGGAGATCGAGCGCCCGTCCGCCCACGGCGACCGGGACCTGACCACCGCCGCGCAGCGCCTCGACCGCGGCCCGTGCGTCGGGCAGGTGGGTGGGAACGGTGACGCTGAGCGCGACCAGGTCCGGTCGCGTCCGCTCGACGAATCCGACGAGGCAGTCGGTGGGGACGTTCGCCCCCAGGAACCGCACTGCGAACCCGTGCAGCTCCAGCACGTCGGCGCAGATCCGCGCGCCCAGGTCGTGGAGCTCGCCCTCCACGCACGACACCAGCACGCTCTTGCCTACCGCCGGACGTCGGATGGATTGCTGGTACAGGTGCGCGAGCGCCAGCTGCGACACCGCCGTCGCCTGATGCTCCTGGGCTATGCTGATGGAGCTCTGCTCCCAGAGCCGGCCGATCTCACGCTGCGCCTGCTGGATGACCTGGAGATGGAGGTCGAGCACCGAGTTGCCCCGGCCGATCCCCTCCTCCATCAGCAGGCGGACCGCCTCGCGACGGTCCCCCGCGAGCTGGGCGGCCAGATAAGAGCGACTCAGCTCATCGAGCTCGGGCCTCTTGCCCAGGCAGTCCTCGTCTGACGCCAACGCGCTCTCCCGTCGCGGTGCGCAGGATGATGCCCCGTTTTCGCCCGTGCAAGCCCGGGACGCCCGGGGAGATCCGGCGCAGCCGCTCGGGCACTGCTCACTGCGGGATGCCGAGCGTCTTCCGGAGGAACTCCTCCCGGTCTGCCACGACCTGAGACCCCTCCATGCCGTGGCTCGTCGCGTACGTGCGGAGCTCTCCCTTGCCCCGGAGCGCCTCCCGCCAGGCCTCGATCTGGTCCGGCGGTACGTAGAAGTCCTCCTTCGCCATCTGCACGAGGATGGGACCCTCCACTGCGGGAAGGGCATCGATGGGGTCGAGGGCCGCGAGCTTCCGCCGGTAATCCTGCTCGTCGGTGGGCTTCTTCTTCGGGTCGTAGAACATCCAGTGCTCGAAGCGCGGCGTGAGCGCGAGCAGCACGTGGCACCGCGGGCGGCCGTCCGCGGCCGCGGCGAGCAGCCCGGTCATCCCTCCGAAGTCGTGACCGACGACGGCCAGCTTTCCGGGGTCCACACCGGACTCCTGCGCGAGCAGGTCGAGCCCACGGCGGAGCGAGACCACCTGCGCGGTGAACGCCGCGGGGTCCTCGTCCATCGTGCGCTTCTTGTACCAGTCCGGCTCGCTCCAGAGCGCGTCCACCAGCAGGGAGACGACGCCGCGCTGCCCGAGCTGCACCGCCTCGTCGAGGAACTCGGTGCGGTTGGTGGTCCCCGGTTCGCCGAGCCAGTGCACCCACAGCACCGCGGGACCCCGCGGCGCTCCTTCCGGAGGACGGACCAGCGTTCCGCGCACCGGCGGCCTCCCGGGCGCGCCGGCGTACGTCAGCTCGACGAGGTGCGTGCCTGCGCGATCGGCGCTGGAGAGCACCTGGACGTCGAGCGTCGTGCCCGGGTCGGGGAAGCGCGCGTCGTACGCGCGGGAGGCCTCGGGGCGCGGTGGCGTGGCCGGGCGAGAGGCCGGCCCACCGGCGGTGGCGCAGCCGGCGGCGAGGCAGAGGAGGAGGGCAGGGAGGAGGGAGCGCAGCATGCGACCGGACTCTCTGCGCACGGGCGCACCTGCCGCAACCGGGCTGCCGTCGAAAAGGACTGGCGAGCAGCCATCCGGCTGCGCTGTGCTGCCAGCCCCCTCGAGCGGAGCGGAGATGGCCAGGCGCCGGCACACACGGAAGGTCGACAAGTCGTTCGAGTTCGAGGTCTATCCTCCGGGCACGCTGCGCCTCGCCGACGTGGACCTCTCGGTCCGCGTGAAGGGGGACGAGAAGTACGAGGCCGAGCTCAAGCGCCGCCAGCACGAGGTGTTCGGCCTCCAAGTCGCGATGTTCCAGGGAGGCCAGCGGGCGATCTTCGTCTTCGAGGGATGGGACGCGGCGGGGAAGGGCGGCTGCATCAAGCGCCTCACCGCCGAGCTCGATCCGCGTGGCTACAAGGTGTGGCCGATCGGGCCCCCCGACGAGGAGGCCCGGCGGCACAACTACCTCTGGCGTTTCTGGGAGCGCCTCCCGGGGCGCGGGGAGATCGCCGTCTTCGACCGTAGCTGGTACGGCCGGGTGCTCGTGGAGCGGGTCGAACGCTTTGCGACCAAGCCGGAGTGGAAGCGCGCCTACGACGAGATCAACGCCTTCGAGCGGACGCTCACCGCCGACGGCGTCCGGATGACCAAGTTCTTCCTCCACATCGACCGGAAGACGCAGCTGGAGCGGTTCAAGGCCCGCGAGACCGACAATTTCAAGCAGTACAAGATCGGACCGGACGACTGGCGGAATCGCCGTCGCTGGCACGACTACCACGAGGCGATCGACGAGATGCTCGACCGGACCCACCGGCCCGACGCGCCGTGGGTGCTGATCTCCGCCGACGACAAGCACCACGCGCGGCTGGAGGTGCTCCGGGTCTGCGCCGACGTGATGGCGTCGACGCTCGAGGGGCGCCGCTGAATGGCGCTCCGGCCCCGCCGCCTAGCGGACGGTGAGGTGGTAGGTGAGCGTCGTGTCGCCCCCCATGCCGAAGCCGTCCTTCTGGTGCCACACCAGCGTGTGCCGCCCGCGTGAGAGCGCCTTCACCATGAAGAGGTAGCCGTCGGTGACCGCGGGCTGCCGGCCGCCGGTGACGCAGCCGTCGAGCGTCGTCGCGAGGCTCTCGTCTCCCTCGATGTGAAAGAGGTCCCGGGAGGTGAAGCGGTAGCGGAGCATGCCCGGCTGAGGCACTCCATCGATGCTGACCTCGAGCGAGAAGACCGTGTCGATGAACGACGTCGCCGGGCCGATGAGGAAGTCGTAGAGCGACTGTCCGGGAGCCGGTGCGAACGTGGGATCGGGGCAGGGGTAATCGTTGAGGTAGGAGCTGACCTGGACGAGCAGGGCTTCGTGCTGCGGGATGGTGCAGCTGCGCTCGCCCTCGAAGACAGGGCCCGCCGGAATCACCGAGGGCAGGAACCACACCGGGCCCTGCTGATCGACGTCGCAGCTGGCGCCCGTCTGATCGAGCAGCGGATTGCTCGCCGCCGGTTGCCGGTAGATCCACTTCCAGGCGAGCTCACCCCACCGCTCCATCGACGTGCCGTACGGCCTCGCTTCGGGAGGGAAGAGCGCCGGGCCCTGGCTATGGTGCAGCTCGGCGACCTCCTGCGACCGGCCGGGCTCGGTGGTCGTGGTGCCGCCGCAACCCAGCACGGCGGCGGCGGCGAACGAGGCGGCGACTGCGGACATCGGGAAGAGGCGCATTCTTCAGTCTCCTGGTCGGTTGCACCAGGAGCTTCTCCAGACGCCCTTGCGCCCGGAGGATCCTCTTCCGCGTTTTCCGATGGACCGGTCGACGCGCCGGCGAGGTGGTCTACTTCGGCGCCTCGACCGTCACCGGGCCGAACTGCTTCAGCGAGTCCTCCACCGCCTTCCGGTCGCCCACGACCACGAGGGTCATCCGCTGCGGGTCGAGGTACTTCCGGGTGACGCGGGTGACGTCCGCGGGCGTGACCGCCTGCACCCGCTGGACGAAGTTGCGGAGCCAGTCCGCCGGGAGCCCGTGGAGGTCCACGAACCGGAGCTGGGTGACGATCCCCACCCGGCTGCTGTTGCGGAGGACGAAGGTGCCGGCCACGTACTTCCGGATGCCGGCGAGCTCGTCGTCGGACGGGAGCTCCTTTCGGAGCCGCTCGATCTCGTTGACGATCTCGCGGACCGAGGCCGCCGTGTCCTTGGTGGTGACGTCCGCCGCCTCGAGCCAGGTTCCGACCCCGGGGTGCAGACCGAACACGCTGTGTGGCGAGTAGGTGTAGCCGTGCTTCTCCCGTATGTTGGCGGTGATCCGGCTGCCGAAGCTGCCGCCCAGCAGCGCGTCGGTCACCACGAGCGGGATGTAGTCCGGCGACGTCGGAGCGATGGCCGGCAGCCCGAAGCGCACGGTGGACTGCACCGCCCCCGGACGGTCCAGCAGGACGACCCGCCGTCCGGCCTTCGGCGCCGGCTTGGGCCGCGGGGCGCCCTTCGCCTTGCGCCAGCCGCCGAACGCCTCCTCGATGGCGCTGCGCACCGACGCCGGGTCGAAGCGCCCCACGACGTAGAGGTGCGAGCGGTCCGAGCCGGCAAAGCGTGTCCAGAGCTGCTTCGCCTGCTCGAGGTTGTACTTCTCCACGTCCGAGGCCACTGGCAGGACCCGCCCGTAGGGGTGGTTGCCGTAGATGGCTTTGGCGAACGCCTCCTCCGCGAGCGGCTGGGGCTGGCTGCGCTGGATGGCCACGTCACGCAGGAGGTCTCCCCGGAGCCGCGCCAGCTCCGCCGTGGGGAACGCCGGCGTGCGGGCCACCTGGGCGATGAGCCGGATCGCGTCCACCGTGGAGTCGCCGAGGCACTCCATCTCCAGCGCAGTCTCGTCCTCGCGGACGGTCGCCTCCAGCGCCCCGCCCAGGCCGGCTGCCGCCTCCGCCAGCTGCACCGCGCTCTTCGCCGTGGTTCCCTGGAGGAGGAGCTTGCCCATGAGATCCGCCAGTCCGGTCTGGTGGGCCGCCTCGTCGGCGTTGCCTACCCGCAGCGCGAGCGCGACGTGGGTCTTGGGGATGGCGCCGTAGGGGACGAGCGTGACTTTCAGTCCGTTCTTCAGGGTGAAGGTGGTGGTCGCCGGCAGCTCGAACGGCGGCGTGGGTCCGGGCGCGGGCGGCGCCTCGGGAGCCGCGAGGGCGAGGCCGGTGGCGAGCAGCGCGACTGCGAGCACGGTGCGCGACATCACTTGCCTCCCGCCGGCTGCAGGGCGACCACGGTGCGATTGGTGGGTCGGAGCCACTCCTGGGCCGTCTTCTGGATCAGCTCCGGGGTGACCGCGAGCAGGCTCGGCTCGATGCGGTTCACCGCCGCCGCGTCGTCGTCGAAGAGAGCCAGGCTCGCGAGCAGGTCCGCGCGGCCGAAGCCGAAGAGTTGGTCCAGGTCGGAGTAGTACGCGCTCCGCGCCTTCACCCGCGCTCGCTCCAGCGTCGCCGCGTCCACCGGCGCCTGGCGCAGAGGTTCGATCGCCGCATCCATCGCAGCGACGATCTCCTTCGGCGAGTGCGCCGCGTCGTGGAACAGGTACGCCATCCAGAGCATCGGCCCCTGGTAGTCGAACTGGTTCCCGATGAGGTTCGCGCCGCCCTCCACCTCGCCGGTGAGGCCGCGCTTCTGCACCAGCTCCTGGTACATGCGGCTGTCCGGGCCGGCGACCAGGATCTGCTGGATCAGCGCCATCGCCCAGTACTCGGGCGAGCCGCGCGGAGGCAT
>CAZDSB010000526.1:0-6001 GCA_964507515.1 uncultured Myxococcaceae bacterium | reverse complement strand
TTACCTCGCCGCGGACCTGGTCTCCGGGATGGTCCACTGGGCGGCGGATACCTGGGGGTCCACCGACCTGCCCATCGTCGGCCCGGCGGTGCTGCGGCCCTTCCGGGAGCACCACCGGGACCAGCTCGCCATCACCCGCCACGACTTCGTGGAGACCAACGGGAACAACTGTCTCATCAGCCTGCCGGTCCTGGGCATCGCGCTGTGGCTGGTCCCGAATCCCGACGGGAGCGGCAGCCTCTTCCTGTCATCGTTCCTGGGCGCGCTGGTCCTTTGGGTGCTGCTCACCAACCAGTTCCACAAGTGGGCGCACCTGCCCGCTCCGCCGCCGGTCCTCGCCTTCCTGCAGCGGTGGCACCTCATCCTGCCGCCGGCGCACCACCAGCTCCACCACACGCGGCCCTTCACCTCGCACTACTGCATCACGACCGGGTGGCTGAACTGGCCCCTGAATTGGATGCGCTTCTTCCCGGTGCTCGAGTGGTGCATCACCGCGTGCACGGGGGCGTTGCCCCGCCGCGACGACCTGGGCACGGCCATGGCCGAGCAGGTCGTTGCCGAGACGCAGCCGCAGCCCCTCCCGCCGGCCGCCCCCGCGGACCGCCGGGTGACCCGCTGACTGGTTTCGGCGTTTCTAGCCGGCCTGGATGTCCACGTGCTCGGCGCGCTCCACGCGCTCGCCGAGGAAGCGCAGGCTGAGCTCGGCGATCCGGTCCGGGGTGTCGGTGACGTGGACACGGAGCGCTCCTGGTCCGCCTGGCGCCCGCGCCACCGCCCCGCGGCGGAGGAGCCCGTCCACCTCGTCGGCGGTGGCGTCCGCGGAGTCCACCAGCGCGACCTCCGGCCCCAGCTCCTCGCCCAGCACGCCCCGGAGCAGCGGGTAGTGGGTGCAGCCGAGCACCAGGGTGTCGATGCCGGCCTGCCGCAGCGGCGCCAGGTATTCGCGGGCGACCAGCCGCGGAACGTCTCCCTGCACCCACCCCTCCTCGGCGAGGGGGACGAACAGCGGGCAGGCCTGCACCTGGATGCGGATGCCAGGGCGCTCGGCGGCGAGCGCTCGCTGGTAGGCGCCCGAGGCGATGGTGCCGGGCGTCCCCACCACGCCCACGTTGCCCGAGCGGGTCACCCGCGCGGCGGCGCGCGCCCCGGGCTCGATGACTCCCACCACCGGGATGGCCAGCGATGCACGGAGCGCCGGCAGCGCCACCGAGGAGGAGGTGTTGCAGGCCACGACCAGCAGCTTCACGTCCTGGCCGACGAGGAACGCGGCGTTCCGGAGCGAGTACCGCGTCACCACCTCCGCGGACTTCGTGCCGTAGGGCACCCGCGCGGTGTCCCCGAGGTAGACCATCGCCTCGTCCGGGAAGCGCGCCCGGAGCGCTCGGAGGACGGTGAGCCCTCCCACCCCCGAGTCGAAGACGCCGATCGGCCGTGGATCCGTGAGCCCCATGCGCCGGAGGGGCCTACCACGAAGCGTGCCACCCCTAGAGGTGGAAGAGCGGGATGAAGACCTGGAACGGGGTGGGGTTGCCCGCCTGGAAGAACGCGCCCGGCTGGACGGTGAGGGTCTGCGGGTTCACGAGGGTCGGGTCCTCGCGGTAGATGGGCGTGCCTCCGCCCTGGAGACCACACGTTCCGGCCGGAGTCCCCGCGCCGCAGGCGTCGATGTACGGGGTCAAGCTGCCCGAGTAGACGTTGTCCAGGATGACGCTCGCGTTGCAGCTCGAGCCCAGCGCGAAGGTCTGGGGCCCGTCCACCGACTGGAAGCCCAGGACGAGATCCGTGATGCCGGCGGCCGCGCAGCTCTGCCGGGTGTCCGAGTTGTAGTCGGCCATGCTCGCGTAGGGCGCCCACGCGGCCTGCACGCCGCCCACGTTCCAGTGCAGCGGGACGGTCTGGCTCCCGCCCTGACCGCCGGTCACGAAGTTGATCTGGAGCGCATCGCTCTGCGCGAAGGCGGTGGCGTTCTCCTGGCTGTTGTAGGTCACGAGCTGCACCGTGTGCTGCCCCTGCGTGACGTACGGGGTGATGACCAGGTTCCCGTTCAGGCCCTGCTCGCAGCCGTAGCTGCCCAGGTTCTGGTTGTCGACGAAGATGGCGACCTGGTCCATCCGCTGCCCCGGGCCACAGCCGGGGATCTGCCCCGAGTCGCCAGTGGCGGGGTCGACCGTCCAGCTGAAGTAGTACACCGCGTTGTTGGCCGAGACCGGCTGGAGATCCACGGTGACGCTCGCGTCACCCTCCAGGCGGACCGACTTGCTCCCGGTCCAGGTGACTGCCTGGGACGCGTCGAGCCCCTGCACCGTGACGTCGTACGTGCCGGGAAAGAAGTCGGTGAAGGTCACCAGACCGCTGCGGCAGTCGAAGGTGTCCTGCTGCAGCGGCTCGCCGGCGACGGCGATGCGCACCTGCTCGACGGCGGCCCCGGTGCAGTTGCCCCCGGCGAACGTCCACCCGACGGTCAGCGCCCCGCCATGGTGCGAGTCGCACGCCGTCAGCCCGCTCAGCAGAGCCAGCCCCAGGGTGAGCCCACGGATGCGCATGTCGGACGTCCTCCGGTGAAGAACGAGCGGCCCTACGACCGTCCAGGACGCCGCCCGGGGCATAGGTATTCACCTCGAACGGCGTCGGGGATTGCGGAGGCCTCTCCAAGCGTTGACGGCAGTCGGACCTGCCTGGTACCGCTTCCGTCAGACCCCCCTATGCACACCCTCCCCGTCGCCCTGGCGGCGATCGACTATCTCTCCATCGTCCGGCAGAGCTCGCCGGTGGAGCTGGCCGTCCTCGCCCTGCTGGTGGCCGTATCGGTGGTGTCCTGGGCGCTGATCGCGGTGAAGGCGGTCCAGCTGAACCGGGCGCGCGACCAGTCCATCACCTTCCTGGACACCTTCTGGAAGGGCTCGCGCCTCGACGCCATCTACCAGTCGGCGCGGAACCTCCCCAGCTCGCCCATCTCCCGGGTGTTCTGCGCCGGGTACGAGGAGCTCTCCAAGCTCGCGCAGAGCAAGGACGGCAAGGAGAACGCGATGAGCGAGCGGCTCGGCGGCATCGAGAACGTCGAGCGCGCGCTCAACCGGGCCAGCACCTCGCAGATCACCGAGCTCGAGTCGCGGGTGAGCTTCCTCGGGACGGTGGGCGCCACCGCGCCCTTCGTGGGCCTGTTCGGAACGGTGATGGGCATCCTCTCGGCCTTCAACGAGATCGCCGAGAAGGGCAACGCCTCGCTGTCCACCGTGGCCGCTCCCATCGGAAATGCGCTGGTGGCCACCGCCGCCGGCCTCTTCGCCGCCATCCCCGCGGTGGTGGCGTACAATTCGTTCGTCAGCCGCATCAAGGTGTTCGACACGGAGATGGCCAACTTCTCGTCGGACTTCCTCAACATCATCAAGCGGCACTTCTTCAAGTAGGGGAGAAGAGCGAGAGCGACGCCATGGCGATGTCCGCCGGGAAAGGCGCCCCAGGGCGCACCACGATGAGCGAGATCAACGTCACGCCGATGGTGGACGTGATGCTGGTCCTGCTCATCATCTTCATGGTGACAGCGCCGCTCATCCAGAAGGGCGTGAAGGTGGACCTGCCCGAGGCCAAGGCTGCCCCGGTGGAAGCGAACGAGAAGAAGCTCGTGGTCTCGGTGGACGCGAAGCAGCGGGTCTTCCTGGGCGACGTGGAGGTCCCCCTCGACGACCTGGAGGAGAAGCTCCGCACCAATGCCAAGGCCCAGGCGGACAAGGAGATCTTCCTCCACGCCGACAAGGCCCTGCCCTACGGCGTGGTGGTGGAGGTGATGGCCGCCGCGCAGAGGGCGGGCATCGGGAACCTCGGGATGATCACCGACCCGGTCTCCTCCGGCCGCAAGAAGGGCGCGCCCGCGCGATGACCACCACCGCCTCGGCTTCACCGGTCTCGCTGCTCGTCCGGCGCTCCGAGGCGACGCTGTTCAAGTTCCTGTTCTGGTCGGCGGTGGTGCACGCCGTCCTGTTCTCGCTGGCCCTGGCGTGGGCGAAGCTCCACGAGGAGGCGGCGATCGACCTGGACCAGAAGCCGATCAAGGCCACCCTGGTCCGGCAGGGCACGCCGCGCGACGAGAAGCTGCTCCCCCGCATCGAGCAGCCTCCGCCCCCACCCATGGAGCAGAAGGCGCCCGAGCCGGCGCCGACCGCTGCCCCGCCGAGGACCGTGGCCCCCGCGCCGGTGGCAGCTCCCGCGCCGCCGAAGACCAAGCAGGCCGGGGAGAAGAAGGCCGATCCGCACCAGCAGCTGATGGGCGCGTTCGACAAGATGAGCAAGTCCAAGCCCGACACCACCGGCGCGGCGGACGGCGACCCGAACGGCGACTCGGCCGTGGCCGAGGGCGAGGCGTACTACGCGCGCCTGCGCTCGCAGATCACCCGGTTCTACGACGTCTCCGACACCATCCCGGATTCCGAGCGGATCCGCCTCACCGCCCAGGTGGCGGTGGTCATTTCTCCTGCCGGGCAGCTGGAGCGCGCCCGGCTCGCGAAGTCGAGCGGGAACGACCTGTTCGACTCCGCGGTGATGACCGCGGTGAAGCGCGCCGCGCCGTTCGCTCCGCCGCCCACCCACCTCCGCGACGCGCTGTCGAAGTACGGCGTCGTTCTCCAGTTCCGTCCCTGACCCCCGTCAGAGGAGTGACCTCGCGGTGATTCGCACCCTGACCTTGAGCCTCCTGCTCTGTCCCCTCGCCGCGCTGGCCCAGGCGCCGGTCATCGAGATCTCGGGGGCGAACTTTCGCCCGCTGCCGATCGCGGTGCCGCTGCCGCAGGCGCTGAACGACGGCGCACGCACCGTCGCGCCCGAGTTCGACGACGCCTTCTTCTTCGACTGCAGCGCCGCCGGCATCTTCCAGGTGCTGGACCGCAAGAGCTACCTCGCGGATGCGCGGGAGGGCTTCACCGCCTCGACCATCACCTTCTCGCGCTGGGCGGACGTGGGCGCCGAGGCCCTGGTGAAGGTGCAGCTCTCGGTGGAGGGCCGCGAGCTGCGAGGAGAGATGCGCCTGTTCACCGTGTCCAGCGGCAAGGAGGAGCTGCGGCTGGTCCACGTCGCGCCGCTCGACCAGCCCCGGAAGCTGGCGCACTTCTTCGCCGACGCGCTCTACAAGCAGTTCACCCGCGAGCCGGGGCCGTTCCAGTCCCACCTGGCCTTCGTCCGTCGCGTCGGGAAGGGCAAGGACGTCTACCTCGGCGACTGGGACGGCAAGCGCGCCGTCGCCGTCGCCCAGGGAAGCATCAACCTCCTCCCGGTGGTGGGCCCGCAGGGTGACTCGGTCGCCTTCACCAGCTACCGCTCCGGCAAGCCGGCGCTCTACGTCCAGCGCGTGGGCGGGGCCCCGACGCCGCTGGTGACGACCGGGGCGATGATGACCGGCGTCTCGTTCTCGCCGGACGGGCGACGCATCGCCTACAGCATGGCCCAGGGCGAAGGCGCGCAGCTCTTCATCGCCGATGCCAGCGGCGGGAACCCCCAGCCGCTGACCGACACCCCGTACTTCATCAACTCCAGCCCCACCTGGAGCCCGGACGGCAAGCGGATCGCCTTCGTGAGCAACCGGGCCGGGACGCCGCAGCTCTATCTGCTGACGGTGGCGAACCCGAAGGACGTCCGCCGGCTCACCTTCCAGGGAAACTACAACCAGACGCCCAGCTGGTCTCCCCGGGGCGACCTCATCGCCTTCACCGCTCGGGACGAGCGGAACGCCTTCGACCTCTTCACCGTCAACGTGGAGAGCGGGAAGGTGACTCGCCTCACCCAGGATCAGGGCAACAACCAGGAGCCGTCGTTCGCGCCCAACGGAAGGCTGATCGTCTTCAGCAGCAACCGGACCGGCGGCTCGATGCTCTGGGTGATGACCTCCGAGGGGCAGAACCAGAAGATGCTCCCCCTGGAGAAGGGCGAGTACAGCACGCCCGACTGGGGCCCCTGACGCGCGCGCGCCGGCGTCAGCGCCGCTCCAGCTGGATCAGCACCAGATCCGAGTTGT